>CACVAR010000257.1 GCA_902727905.1 uncultured Sulfurovum sp.
AAATGCTCAAACAAAAATATCGTAATCGACGTAAACGCTATAACTTAAGGGTAAATCTGATTTGTGCATTAATCAACTTTGATAGGAATATGATGGTTTAGTTGGAAGTTTTGCAAGAAGTCTAATAGAAGATAGACCATCAAAGAACATATCAAATGTAGCAATAGTTCCTATGGTTTCAGATGCAATTCTCTTAGCGATGTTTTGCACAACATCAAGCATACTTCGCTCACCAGTTGATTGGTGCTTACCTTGAAATACACTATGAGTAGATAGCCCTGTGATACAAGATTGGAATAAATCCATTTGATATGGCACAAATGGATATACAAGAGCAAAGTGTTCGCCATTTTTATAGTTTTGATACTGTCTGCTTCTGTCTGAGAAGTGAATTATTGAAGATAGAGAGTTTTTAACCTTAGTATGAATTACACCTAAGTCTTTGTTTCCATCTTCTGTTTTTTCTAAAAGTCTTTTTTGAATAACTTCATTTGCATTTTGACTTGTAAGATTTAGTTTTACTTTGAAACGACCCATGATCTTAGAGAAATCATTTTGCATTTGTGAGTTAGCATTTACAAGCATATCAACAGCTGATTGTGAAGTTACTATTACCCAAGCTTGACCATTACAAACAGTTGCTAATGTTTCTACAATAGTTTGAAGATTTAACATTAGTTTAGTGTTGTCTCCTATGTATTGACCAACTTCATCTACAAAAAATACCAATCTAAAATTATCTTCTTTAGTAGCAATATAATCTTTTACCTCATTAGCAAACTCTTCAATACTCAAAGAGTAATTCTCTTCATACTTGTCTATTAAATCTTTTGCACTATCTTCTGAAATATCATCAACACTTGAAAGAGCTTTAGCAAGGTTATCACTTTCCAAGAAGATTGTTTCTCTACCACTCTCCCAAGTTTCGCCACTAATCTCTTTAAACTTCTCTTTGAAGCTTTGAAATTTACCTCGTTTATCAAGGTCACTCTCAAATTTAGCGATATAACCAAACTTAGGATAATAGCCTCTCATCTCATTAAACACTTTCATAAACACACCAAGAATAGCATCGTCTTGATTCTTGCTACCGATGTCAGACTTTTGATCTATGTTAAAAAGAATAGTTTCAGATGGTGTTGCTAATGCTTTTTCAATATTTGATTTTAACTCAAAGTCATCAGCATCAACTTTTTCAAGGAACAGCTCTCCTATTAGGTCTGAATGTTCTCTCTTGTTTGTAAGAATATAAGAGAGTATTTTAAGAAGGTGAGATTTACCTGAACCAAAATGTCCTGAAATCCATACACCAATATTTTGAGTGTCTTTCCCAATGGTTGTAGAGTATTCGCCAAAGAAGTCATCTAGTTTTTTGTTTAAATCATTAGTGATAACATATTCACCAACTTCTTGGAATACTGCATCATCCGTTAAGTTATCAGCCTTAATAACTCCCTCAATATTCCTATGTATATCTTTCCTAAACAATTTCTCAATCATCTATTCCCCTTTATAAATTTAGTGTGTCAAGATTAAAAGCACGATAGTAGTTGTCATCCTTTAGTTTTCCAAACAATGATAAGTCGTTGCCATATGTTCCAGGAAAAAACATAATTGTTGGTCTATCTTTGATGTAGTTTTGAAGATTGTTTAATATGGTATGTGAACGGATAAACGGAAATACTTGACCAACCCCTGTCAAAAAAAGTATTTGTGATGGGTTATCTTTTGCTAACTTCTCAATTTCAGGTATCAATTTAGTTTCACTATCAAGTACCCCTTGAAGTGTTTTAAATAGTTTAGGTTTAGATAGACTTCTCTCTTTTTCAATTACCTTATCTAATATACTTCTATTTTCAAGCATACTAAGAGATAAGTCAAATAGGTTAATCTCTAATACACTAATACCATCAAGAGCTAATCTTTGCTTTAGTTGTTTAGTTTTATGAACAATTTCATTCTCTTGTTCTGGATTATACGGGACTATGTAAAATGGTATCTCTCCACCTAATGCACTCATAGATAAGAAGCTATCTTTTTTAAGGTTACTAAAGAGCTTGTTATATTTTAATTCTAATGATTCTAATTTCATCTGTATCTCTTTATATGTTCATTTATCTCATTGTCACTGTATAAAAAGCTACTAAGATATTTTGGGTCATCTTGAACTATTAGTTTTATTAGCTCTTCACTAAGATAAGGCTTTTGAATATTTTTATTTTTTACACTATCAATAAACCCAGCTTGTTCAAACATCTTGAACATCACTTGTTTTAGTTTGTATTGTGTAGCTTCTGAAATAGTATTGAGGTTATCGTAAGCAACTCTTTTAGAGTCATAGAACGATTCATAATCACTGTTGATAAGTTGAAAATCAAAAAGGAGTAGCTTGTTTCGCATAATTTCAGTTGTAAAATCAGATATAAAACTATAGAGCTTAAAACAACTAAGCATAGTAAGATTTTTAACATCAGTACTTGAAGCTTGTTCATAATATGTAAGTTGTTCTGGTGTTAAGGTTTGAAGTCTTTTCTTGAACTCAATAAACTCTCTTTTTCTTGTAGCTATTGTTCCTTTTTGCAGAGCATCATCATCAATGACACTCTTAGCAACAATATCCCAGTCAAGAGTTTCTTTATAAAGATTAGCAATTGTTTCAGTTTCATAAGCTTGTAAAGATAGTGCTGTATAGGATAAAAGATATTTTGAAGACACTAAAGCAAACCACCAATAATTTTATTCATTTTAACATTATTTTACTTATTAGTATTACAGTTCCTATGCACTAAGCTATTTGAATTCACTATCCAGTATTTTTGATATGAAATTCGGGTACATTTGTAGTGAAAACTAAGGTAGTGTGTATTTACATCTCTTATTTCTATACTTGAGAAATAAATTCGTATATTACAAGGTTTGACTTTTGGGGTTAATTATAGGATAGTTAGTACTATGTGTCTTATTAAGTGTACAAGTGGAGGTAAACTTATGATAGGAGTACTCTCTATTATAGCAGAGTTTGAAACAGACTTAAGAGCAGAACGACAAGCTGAAGGAATTAAATCTGCATTAGAGCGTGGGGTGAGGTTTGGAGCTAAATGGAAAATGACAAAAAAACAAGTTGAAGAAGCAGTAAGTCTACAGCAAATTGGAGAGATGACCAATCAACAGATTGCTGATTCTTTTGGAATAGGGCGAAGTACATTATTGAGATATCTATCAAACTATAAAAAGTCTTTGAGTTCCTCTGATATATATTGTTAGATTCTATGACTATATTTGATGTTTATCAAACTTACAAAATAACAATCCTGCTTTGACATGTTTATAGTGATTTATTTAAGTAATAGCATGTTTATATTCTATAATTTGTATCGCTCTTTTATAGTGATTCGTTTTTTTTCTTCATAATT
The DNA here is from genome assembly GCA_902727905.1 of uncultured Sulfurovum sp. Lineage (GTDB taxonomy): Bacteria > Campylobacterota > Campylobacteria > Campylobacterales > Sulfurovaceae > UBA1140. The sequence goes on from CACVAR010000257.1 coordinate 3,414, forward strand.
AACATTTTAGGTTAATTTATAGAACTTAAATTCTATAAATTAAGAATAATCTTTATAAATAGGGTGAAAATATGACTTCTAAAAATAAAATTATATATGCTGCTTGGCCATATCAATCTAGTATACTTGGTGTTCATAATTTAATTCCAATGATGCGAGCTGATGCGTACGCAAGGTTTTCTAGAATATGTAAAAGTAAAGTAACCTTTATTACTGGTTTTGACGAGCTTGGTAGTAGAACTGAAAAAATAGCTAAAAATCTTAAGTTAAGACCAATAGAGTTATTAGAAAAATTGTATCCAGCGAATAAGGATTGTCTTGATAAGTTCTCTATAAGTTATGACGTTTTAGGTCGTACATCAGATAAATACCATTATGATTTTGTAATGAGTGTTATTGAAGAATTAATAGAAAATAAAACAATAATACAGAAAGAAGATACTATCTCTTATTGTACATCTTCTAATAATGAACTTGTAGGGAGTATGATTAAGGGAACATGCAAAAACTGTGGAAGTGTCGCTATAGGTGATCAATGTAAAAGTTGTAATTTATTAATGACTCATAATTCACTATTACACTCGAAGTGTACAACTTGTAATAATGAAGTTAAGTTTATTAAAAAAAACTCATGGGTTTTAGATTTAAATAATAAGAGTATTAAAAAGAATGGTCATGCATCTCAAAGTAGTTGACGATTATAACGATTAATGACAAGGTTCACAGAATATTCAAGGCTCTCCCAAGACTTAGAAAACTTAATAGTTTTTCGTTGAAGCCTAGCTAAAACCATTCTC
>CACVAR010000258.1 GCA_902727905.1 uncultured Sulfurovum sp.
GTGTCCCACAACTATTATGCCCATTTTTTACGCTATTAATACTGCCACACTTTTTACATCTTGGTCTATGTCTCATAAACTCATTATACCTTGCTACTCTTATCAACTAATTTGAGATGCACGACCTTATATTTATCTTCTATTAGTTGATTGAATTTATTTTTACGTGCTTCAAATGATGATTGAGTATCTCCTTTTTTATCATCAAAATCGATTAAAAGTAAAATATAGGCATCCTTAAATTGATCTAAAATTTTTTGATTCTTCTTAAACTGATCAAAAACTTTACTCCAACCACCACAAGGATTTTTAACATCTATATTTATATCATGTACTAGTTGAACACCGTTAAGAATATCACTATAAGGTTTATCTTCTACAAAAACAACTAGATGCTTTTTATATCTATTAACTCCCATTAGCTATCAAGTTCATCATGTTCATACGCATCAATTACTGTATGACTAGCATAGTTTATATCTTCTAAAAGAAGAATCTCTGTTGATAAAAGATGTGAACGCTTCTTTAAAACAAATATATTATGATTAGAAAAACTATTGATAACTCTCTCATTATGTGAACATATGATAAGCTGTGGAGCTGTCGAAGAGTTTTCAAATGCTCTTCTAAATTCCATTGTAAAATGTTTAACTTCAGTCAAACTTATAAAGTTATCAGGTTCATCCCACAAACAAAGTATATTGGAATTATTTTTTTGTCCAGCAAGGATTGCTGCTCCTAAACAAACAATTTTTTCTCCATCTGAAAGTTGAGAAAAATCTAACACTTTACTTTTCCTGCTATTCTTAAATTCAAAGATCAAGCGTCTATCATCTCGTCCTAAATTTTCAAATTTAAATACTTCAAGGTCAGGCATACGTTTTTTTAAAAAGTCATACATTACTGAATATAAACTAGGATTTGAAGAAAGTAAATATCTAAGCCAATCAATGAGGTTCTCTCCTTCTCGTGCTAAAACAGGACTCTCTTTTTTTGATAAATCATGAAAGTGTCTAGGAAAAGGAGAAATAATAATGATATTCTTTAACCATCTTCTAAAAATTTCTAGAGAATCTTTTTTTGAATTTACAGAAATGAGAGGTAATCCTATATGGTGCCAATCTAATGAAAAGTTCGATACTTGTTTAACACGTGTTTTCCCTCCTTCTCTCGATAAAATAACTCTACCATTACATAATAGTTCTTCATTTTTAACTCTAGGAGATATAAAGTTTTTAGGAAACTCAATAACTAAATTATAAATATATTTTTTTTTATCTATATGTACTTCTAATTTCAACTCTATGGGTAAGCTTGTATTATTAAAATGAAAACTAGCTTCATCAAATAAGTCTTCTAATGAAGTGATTCCTTGTCCTATTTTTTGAAAAATTTCTATAGCTTCAAAAATAGTTGTTTTTCCTGAACCATTTTTTCCCAGTAGAAATGCAGAATGTAAATCATTTAAATTAAATTCAAAATTTTGTAGACATTTAAAATTATGAACATAAAGTTTTTTAAGCATATATTTTCTTTCTATTTATTTTTGAATAAATTATAGCTAAGCTCAACCAAAAATATGTTTTTTCCCTTTTAAACACTATCAAATTGTCATATTCTATCTTTTAGTAAATTCTGCTATTATCTCAACATTGACTACATTTTAAAGAGTAAAAATGAACATAAAATTAAACTGTGATATGGGTGAAGGTTTTGGTGCTTATTCTATGGGTTTAGATGAAAAGATTATGCCTTACATACAAATGGCAAATCTTGCTTGTGGCTTTCATGCTTCTGACCCTGTTACCATGCATAAAAGCATTAAACTTTGTAAAGAACATAACATTCAAATTGGATGTCATCCCTCTTACCCTGACCTCGTTGGTTTTGGACGGCGTGACATGACCTGCACGCCTGAAGAGATAGTTTCATTTGTACTTTACCAACTTGGTGCATTGTCTGCCCTCTGTAAAAGTTACGATGTTGAAGTCAAATATGTCAAACCTCATGGTGCACTCTATAATGCCATGATGAGAGATGAAAACATTTTTCGTTCTATTGCTAAAGCCATTGCAAAATTTGACACACAGTTAAAACTTATGGTTCTCTCCTCCTCTAAAAATGATGATTACGCTACCATTGCTCAAAAATATAATATCTCTTTACTTTATGAAGTCTTTGCTGACCGTGGATACACCGATGAAGGCTTTCTTGTCCCTAGAAGTGAAAAGAACGCAGTAATTACAGAGAAAGAAGAAGTCCTACAACGGGCTAAACAACTTATGAAAAAAGGCTCTCTTAAATCCATAAATGGTAAAAAGCTCAAATTAAAAGTAGATGCACTTTGTGTTCATGGTGACAATAAGTCGGCTCTGAAACTTATTAAGTCTTTACATAAACTACAAAATGACTTTTAACATTGTCTCTGTAAATTCTCTTATCATCTATTTTGAACAAGAAATTTCTGAGACTATCCTAGACAAAGTACAAAAGACCTATTTAGCACTCAAAGAACTAAAAAGTATTATAGACTTAACACCTTCATACTGCTCTATTTTGGTTCATTTTGATATTTTAAAACATAACCATGAAAGTATGGAAAAAGAAATAAAAGCCTATCTAAATAAAAAAGCAATTCTTCCTCAAAATACCAAAGCTAAACTTATTACTATACCAACTGATTACGAGAAGAACTTAGACTTAAAACGAGTTGCCGAGCATAATAAGCTAACTATTGATGAAGTAATAAACCTTCATACTGAAAATACCTATCGAGTCTATGCCATTGGTTTTATGTTGGGGTTTGCCTACCTTGGTACTGTGCATGAAAAAATTAATACACCAAGACTTGCAACACCTAGAAAAAAAATTCCTAAAGGTTCAGTAGCTTTAGCAGACAATCAAACTGCCATCTACCCTCAAAATTCTGCTGGGGGCTGGAATATTATTGGGCATACAGAATTTACAGACTTTCATACACTATCCATAGGAGACAAGGTTCAATTTGAAAGGATTTAAAGTACTTAATGCAGGACTATTCTCTACCCTGCAAGACCAAGGAAGAGATGGCTACAAACACTTAGGCATAACCCAATCAGGAGCAATGGATGAATATGCCTACCTTTGGAGTCAAAAACTACTGTCTAATCAAAATACTAATGCCATTGAAGTGATGGTAGGATTAAAACTTCAAGTAGAAGTAGCTACTAGCATTTCTGTTTGTGGAGCTGACTTAAGTTTTCAAATCAATGGACTCTCTAAAGCCATTTGGCAAACACATTTTGTGGAGGTGGGTGATGTATTATCTTTTCCCAAAAGGGTTACTGGACAAAGAGCATACCTAAGTGTTCAAAATGGATTTAAACTTGAAAAAGCCTATGATAGTTATGCTACGACGTTAAAAGAAGACCTTGGTGTAAAACTTCAAAAAAACGATAATTTAATTTATGAAGCTACACAAAAAAAAGTAACGAAACGTGTACCTAATAAATATGTACCCAACTATAATGAGCCTCTAATATTACGAGTTTTACCCTCTTATCAAAACCACTACTTTTCAAAGGAAGAACAACAAAAGTTTTTTAATAGTGACTATGAAATAACTCTACAAAGTGACAGAATGGGCGCTAAACTCAAAGGTGAAAGTATTAGACCTAATAAGGGAGGTATCATCTCTGAAGGCATTGCATTTGGCTCAATACAAGTTCCAGCAGATGGACAGCCCGTATTACTTCTCAAAGAACGACAAACCATTGGAGGCTATCCTAAGATTGGTACAGTTCTAGCTATTGATTGTTTTAGGTTTTCACAGTTGGCTGTGGGGGATAAAGTTCGGTTTGAGAAAATTAACTTAGAGAGTGCTAGAAAGAAAACCTTAGACTTCTATAGCATTTTTAAAAGAGACCTATAAAAATGCTTCATCCCTCAAACTCCTAGCTGTAGGATTACGTTCTTTTTTTAATTCCATATCAATATAGTTAAAACCCTCTATCATTTTCATAGAAGCTACTGTTGAAGTTCTCATTAGTTCGGCACTATGCGTAAAAATAAAAAAACCGTTTTCGTATAAACCTAAACGAATAGCTGCTGCTGTTGAATAAGTTGTTAAGATTGTGTCTGCTTTAGAAATTTTTGCCATATCAGCAAAAAACTCTTTTGTCCAAAGTAAGGGGTTATGTGCTGGAGAAAAAGCATCCTGATAGATAATAT
>CACVAR010000259.1 GCA_902727905.1 uncultured Sulfurovum sp.
AAATTAACTATAAAGGTCAAAACATTGTGGATCTTCCAGCTGAAGAGCGTGCTTTAGAGGGAATATTTTTAAGCTTTCAAAACCCAACCGAAATCCCAGGAGTTAACAACGCCTACTTTTTGCGTACAGCACTCAACACCAAGTTAAAACATGAAGGCAAAGAAGAGCTAAATGCTGCTCAATTCTTAAAACTCATGCGTGAAAAACTAGCTGGTTTAGAGATGAAAACGGACATGCTTAGCCGTTCACTCAATGAAGGCTTTTCAGGAGGTGAGAAAAAACGTAATGAGATTCTACAAATGCTTATACTCCAACCCGATGTTATCATCTTAGATGAGATTGATTCGGGTTTAGACATTGATGCACTAAAAGCAGTTTCCCAAGGTATTAACTCTATGAAAGATGGAAAACGTACCTTTTTGGTTATTACCCATTATCGTCGTCTTTTAGACTACTTAGAACCTGACCTCATTCATGTTTTAAAAAATGGAAAAATTCAAACAACGGCTGGTGCTGAATTAGTGGACAAACTCGAGAAAGAGGGTTACGACTGGATAAAGGATGAATAATGAAACTTACAAATTTAGAACATAAGTTACAAACAGAGAATCCAAACAATCAAGTAGTGCAAAAATTTTTAGAGTTAGGGCTACCAACTAAAGAGTCAGAAGCTTATCGTTATGCTGACATGAAAAAACTATTTGACCAAGAGTATACGACCTTAGATTATAATGCTAAAGAGTTAGCCTACTCAGATAAAATTCAAATTGTTAATGGAGAAGTAGTCTCTATGCCAAAAGGTATTCGTGTTTATTATGCCAATACCAATGAGCAAAACATAAACTTAGAACATTATGACCCCCTCTATTTTTTAGGACATTTTCTGAGTAAACAAAGCATTATTATTGAGATTGATGGTGACAGTGAAGTAGATATTTTACACCGAATTACAAAAGCTTCTACGCTCATTCATTATCGTATTGTCATTAAGACACAAGTCAACAGACATGCGAGTATTTATGAACATTTTGAATTTGAGAATGCCCATGACTCTTTACTCTTATATGGTTATGACGTTGAAGTGCAAAAAGACTCAACTTTAACTTTTGTGAAAAACCAACACTCAGATGAAGATGCCCCAACCATCATTGCTTCTCATGACATTAAAGTAGAAAAGCAAGCTTCACTTACCCTTCAAAGTTTTGACTTTGGAAATGCTCCTGCTTTACAACTTTTCAACATTATGCTAGAGGAACATGCTCATGTTGATATGGGACAGTTACTCTACTTATGGGGAGATGTTAAACGAGGAACTATCTCAAAAATTATTCATAGAGGAGAGTCTTCTCATTCTGTTCAAGAATCTAAAAATATCTTAGAGGGTGCTGCTAGAGGTATATTTGATGCCATCATTAAAGTTGAGCATTCAGCCAAATATACCAAAACTGAGCAAAACTCTAAAACCATACTCTTAGGTGATACTGCTTACATGGTAGCCAAACCTCAACTTGAAATTTACATTGATGAGTTAGAAGCTTCTCATGGTTCAACCATAGGACAGCTCGACATTGACCAGCTCTTCTACTTACGTTCTCGTGGTATTAGTGAAGTTGAGGCGCGTAAATTGCTAATTATTGCTTTTGCGAACAGACTCATTGAAACCATACGTGACAAACGACAACAAGAGCATATTAATGAGAGTTTTGAAAAAGCATTTTATGCTCAAAATGAAAAAAATCTAGTATAAACTAAGAAAGGATTTATGATGACCATGCAAGAAAAAGTAAACGAATATAAAAGTGACTTTGATCTCTTTCCTTCCGATAATGATAAGATTGAATACATAGTTGACTTGGGTAAAAACCAAGCACCTCTAAATAAAGGTGAGAAAAATGAACTCTCTTTTATTCACGGTTGTTCTTCTCAAGCTTGGCTGATTGCTGAGTTTGAAGATCCTTACATTATCTTCAGGGGAGAAGGAGACTCCATGATGGCAAAAGGTATGATGACCGTACTACTTGACATCTTCAACAAACGTACACCCCAAGAGATTTTAGCCTTTGACCCTGCACTATTGCATACCATGGGTATAACTCAACTTTTAAGTCCTGTACGACAACAAGGTTTAGAAGCCTTTTTAAATGTACTCTACCATCATGCACAAAAATACATAAAAGAGGAGTCAGTATGAGTGAGATAAAAATCCCCAGCAATGAAGAGATGAAAGAGAAAGTAATTGAAGGATTAAGAGGTATTTTTGATCCTGAGTTACCTGTGAACATTTATGACTTAGGCTTAATTTATGATGTAGCGTGTAAAACCGATGAAGCTACTAAACTAAAAGCCTGCACCATTACCATGACTTTGACTTCTGCAACTTGTTCCATGTCTGAGATGATTGTTGAACTTGTCAGAAGCCTTAACATGCGTATAGAGTTTTTAGAAACTGTTGAGGTTAACTTAGTCTTTGACCCACCATGGGGTCAAGATAAGATGAGTGATGAAGCTAAATTAGCTATGGGATTACTCTAAAAAGCTTACTCCCTTTTCATAAAGTTCCAAAGAAACATCAATCAGTTGTTGAGACTGTGAAATGACAATGAGCAATGAAATAGAAAAGAAAAGCCATTTATAACTGGCTTTTTTAATAAATAGGAAATACAAAGAGATAAATACAAGCCAAAATGTAAACAGTGAGATTAAATAATGGTCATCAAGTGAAGTAGCTAAAGAACGCACATAGATTGAAAGTGCTAAAACAATACTAAGTACAAAAAGAGAACCCCAAATAAAAACTCTAAACTTTTTGTTCGCATCATCCCATATTGGTGTCCAATGCATATAAGTACCTATGGCAATAAAAGTATAGCCTACTGCCAACAAATCAATGTTAACTTCCCCATAACTCTTTTCCAAGATAATCTTAATAATATATGCAAAAAGAAGTAAGAAATAGATAAAAAATGATGGAGTTAATATGTACTTTGTAAAAACCAAACCTATCTCGGCATATTTGTTTTTTTGAACAAGCATGATGTATTTTGGCATCTTATAAAAGAAATAACTTACAGCAAATATACCTAAAACAAAAAGTCCAAATTGTATATAATGACGTTCATCCAAAGTAAATAAAAATAATTTCTCTACTGCATACATGGTGATATAAAATATCATAAAGAAAACCAAACTTAATAATAGACTAACTAAAAGGTTTTGAATAATGGTTTGTGTCCACTCCCAAATGTTTTGATTAGAGATTTTTATATCCATAAATGGTGCCCATAAGAACATAAAACACAATGCAAATATTAGAAGAAAATGATGGGTAATGGTTGTTGAGTTCAATACATTTAATGGTAAATAGTAAAAATACAAAGCAAGAAGCCCTACCCCTACTAATTTAAACCATAATTTTTTTGAGAGTAAGTGTAATGCTGGAAAAAGAAAAATACCAAGGCTTAAAACAAGTATTAATTTATTAGATATAACTACAAAAGGTGCATCAATTTTGTCTCCAACTTCTACTAAAATAGCCAATATAATTGTAACCATAAAAGAAGACAAAACAGCTAAAGGAAAGCGTTTGAACACCTCTAAAACTTTATAGGACCAACGATCAATTGTTTTAAAGAAGAAATACACTTTTAGCCTTTTAAATATGGGTTTTAAATTGTTATTTTATCACAAAAACTATAAAGTATGGTGATAAAATATTTAACATTTTATTAATCTAAATCGTTACCCTTCATTAGTATCTTCTCTTCTTCCAATGAAAGAAAACGCCACTTGGAGCTTTCTGTATCAAGTTTAAAACTACCAATACTCACTCTGGTCAAATTTAAAACCTTTAAAGAGGTCCCAAACTTTGGGTCATTCATTGCCCCAAAAAGCCTACGAATATGACGGTTTTTCCCCTCATTAAGTGCTACTCTAAGTTTTGTTTTCGCACCACCCATACCTATTTTCTCTACATTCAATGCTTTCAAAAATCCCTGTGAACTTTCCACCCCACGCATCGCCATTTCCAAATGTTCATCTGTAACATGACCTCTCACCCAAATTTCATACACTTTAACACAACCTCCTGGTTTCGTCAAAGCATCACCAATTTTACCATTTTGTGTAAAAAGTAAAAGCCCCTTAGATTCCAAATCAAGCCGTCCAATGGGCATCCACCCATCATCAAAAACCCACT
>CACVAR010000260.1 GCA_902727905.1 uncultured Sulfurovum sp.
AATCAAAAACTTGAAGACTCCCTTAGGGTTAATCTAACTAAATCATTTCTCAATAATAATCTAACTATCAATACAGGAATTCTATATGAGTCTTTATTATATGGAATTGATTATAGCTATTCACTTTTTAATATTGGTCTTCATAGTTATAAACTAAAAAGCTACAATGGAACAAAAGAGAGAAAATATGAGTTAAATGTAGCGCTTACATGGTAAAAACATTTTTTTCTTTTCTTTTTACTCTTATTGTACTTATTAGTATATATTTATCTATTTTTGAACTTTTATTATATTCGTTTCATTCCCCTTTTGGAGTAGCCATAAAAAACCCTATTATTCATGAACAAACCTGGACCTATCTCCTCCACCAACAATACATCTCTCTTATAGAGATCGACAATTATACTATTTATGAAAAAAGACATCTTTTGGATGTAAAAAAACTCTTAGAGCAAACCTATAATCTTTGGCTATTCTTCATTATTTTAAGCAGTATCATCTTAATAAAATTTTTTCACCAAATAATTCAAAATCTTATTTTTATTGGCATTATTTTTAATCTTTTACTCATAGTACTCTCCCTTAACTTTATCAAAATTTTTGACTTACTTCATAGCTTATTGTTTACAAATAACTCTTGGGTATTCTCTTCAGACTCTTTACTCATTGAATCTTTCCCTCTACTATATTTTCAACATTTTTTTGCTTTATTTTTAATTATTACCTTCCTAATATTCTTTTTAGTACAAAAAATACTACTTAAATATTCAACGGTATTTCAAGGCTAAAGACAGCTCCCTCTTTACCATTGTGTAGAGAGACTTTACCATTCATGCTATCTTCTACAATAAGCTTTAAGATGTAAAGTCCCAAACCTGTTCCATGATGCTTATCCTTGGTTGTATAATAAGGATTAAATATCTTTTTCATGTCTTTTTTAGCAATGCCCCCTCCATTGTCTTCAACGGAAACAATCACACTCTTAGCAAGTTTTTTAATATCAATAAAAATTTTTCCATCTCCTATGGTCTCTTGCTTCTCTTGACAAATATAAATGGAATTATTGAAAAGGACAAGAAGGGACTGGACCAATTCAGAAGCATAACCATTTATCTTAACATCTTCACTGTTCCGATATATAATAGAAACATTTTTTGCTGAAGAGAGTGCCGATAAATGTTTTGCTTGGGCAATAACTTTACTAAGACTAAAAACTTGTGAGGCTTTATCTTTTGAAAAAAAGTCTGTAAAATCATTAATTGTTTTTGACAAATAGGCTGTTGTACTCTCTATCTCATCCAAATACTCATTAAATCTTTCTCTATTAAGTTTTTCTTTACGATAGTCAATATCCATATTAAGTACAATCCCATTAATCGCTGAGAGAGGCTGTCTCCATTGATGTGCAATGAGGGTAATCATTTCCCCCATGGAAGCGAGTTTACTTTGCCGAATTAAAAACTTTTCTTGTTCTTGATTTTCGGTGTTCATAACCTTTAAGTGATAAATCATGAGAAGAATAAAAAATGATATAAAAGAAATCCATAAATACCCTATGGAGATATAAACACCATTTATGTAATTAAAAAATAAAAGAATACTACTACTAACACTTAGAAAGAAAAGAAAAAATACAATTTGTACATAACGTTTTTTAGATAACAAAAAAAGTACAAATAATGAAAAGGAAAATGAGAGTAGTATATTGACTACTTTATAATACTCTGGTTGTGTTAAAAAGGTATTGTTTAAAATATTATCAACAAACATAGCATGAATCATACTATTGGAAATACTCTCACCATTGGCAATGGCATATCTTGAATTTAGACCAACTACAGAAGAACCTAATATAACAATTTTTCCTTGTATATCTTGTTCTGATACTTCTCCTTTTAAGACATCTGAAGCAGAGATTACTTTTGGTCTACTCAATGAAAAATTAACCAAAGCAGTATCTTCTTTTGCATCAAATGTTAAACCATCATCGAAGCTTAATAGCGTCGCTAGAGCAAAAGAAGGGAAGACTTCTTTTTTATATCTCATAAAAAAAGGTACCCGTCTAAAAATTCCATCACTATCACTCCAGGCATTAATAAATCCAAAATTTTTAACATCTTCTTGTAGAGAAGGATGGTTACAAAGAAGCTCCTCTACTAAAAATCTACTTTCAATGTTCTCAAACATATTCTTTTTATAACTCATGGCTTCACAATGTTCTGCTGAATGAAATTTATTTTGTAGGTAGATAGGAAGGGTTGAATTAGAAATTCTAATGACCTCAGAAAGAAGTTTATCATTGTCCTGAAGTTCTGGTGCCAAAACATCTAAATTAATTTTGGCATCGAAATATTTTTTATAAAATTTTTGCATCGATACAGGGGATAGCCTATCTTCCTCTGGGAACAAGATATTTATCCCTATTGAAGAAGGAGACATCTCATTAATTAGGCTAATAAGTTTAGCATCTATAATTCGAGACCAAGGCCATTGACCAAACTCTTGAATACTTTTTTCATCGATATCAACAACAACACTGTAGGCTGCACTTTTTTCTTCTTGAAACTGATTCGATATAAGTGTGGTTAAATCATATATTTTATAATCAATTTTTTTAATATAATTACTGTTATAGAAGTACAAATGCATTATTGCAATACCCATAATGACAATGAGACTTCTGGAAAAATTTAACATAAATTACTTAATAAAAATCTCTACATTTCTGTTTTTGGCTTCAGCAACTTCATCGGCTGTTTGAACCAATAAATCTTCTTCTCCATAACCTTTAGCACGTAAAGCAAGCATCTTTACTCCAGACTTTCTTACAACTGACTCAATGTATTTTGCCCGTTTTAAAGATACAATTACATTCACAGAGCTTGAACCTATTGTATCCGTATGACCAATAATATCAACCTCACAAGGAGTGCGCTCCTCAATAGACTTCAAAGCTTTTTTCAACGTACCTTCTGATGCACCTGTTAACATTGTAGAGTTTGGTTCAAAATACAAAATATAAGTAATTGGTTCTTTAGGTGTAGCAGCTAAAGCCTTAGAAAATCTAGACTTTATCTCATCTTGGGACATACTTTTAACCTTACCTGTTTTCTTCTTATCTATATCAACATAGCTTCCAACTTGATCAAGTTTCGTTTCACCTTCTTCATTGGCTACCAAAATAGCATTTTCACTTTTTCCACTGTCCAATAAAACAACAGTCGTTTTAGAACATCCTACAAATACCATTGAAAGTAAAACAGCAATTAATAATTTATAAAACATCTATTTTACCTCCACAGCAAATTTAGTTCCACGAATACCAATAATTCCCTCAGGTATACGAAACTTTACGGATTCTGGTGCTAACTTTCCAACTTTACCAGATGAAAAAACAGCTTTACCTTGCTTTAGGTCTAAGTCAACATCATACTCTTTTTTACTTGGATCAACTTTGAATTTTTTAATCACAAATATTGCATTTTCCCCTAGTGATATACGTGTACCATCACCAAAAATCACGCCTATAGAGCTTTTGGATTTCGTCATAATAATATCAGCATTCTCTAAACTACTTCCCTGTTTCAAAAAAATTACTTTTTTGTCCCTCTTAACTTCTACTGTACCGGTTGTTGTTTTTACAATACCCACACTCGCAAATAATAAGTTACCCATAGCTAACCATAATAGAATTTTTTTCATTATTATCTCCCGTTTAGTTTCAACCATAGTAGCATCTACAACGTGGATAAATAGTGAGAGCTTAAGCCACAAACTCCCTTTGTACTAAAACTGTTTCAATAGGTATCCTCTTTAAAAATATACACAATATATTTAACATTTTAACACATTAGTATAAACAAATAAAAACAAAAGTATCTTAACCATCATACTTTTTGTTCTTCTACTTTTTTCTTCTTCATACTCTTACTCCACATATCCCCTTGACTAAAAACAGCCCAAGCCCATTTCAACCACTTAATAAGCGAGAAAGCTATCCAAATAGACCACAATAACATCAAGGCTCTGTAGTACCAAATAGAGACAGAAACAACGGTTGGTTCAGGAACAGTTCCCCCTATACGATCACTGTACCAATTCAGATGATTACCATAAGAGTTATTCCCTGCTATCATCATTTCTGGATTACCCAAAAGTCCAACTGAAACAGCGCCTATGATTGTTCCAAT
>CACVAR010000261.1 GCA_902727905.1 uncultured Sulfurovum sp.
TTTGATGGACTCAGAAGAAGAGAACTGTTACCCACAGAAGTCGCACAAATATCTGGACGTGCTGGACGTTATGGTTTAGAAGAGGTTGGATACATAGGTGCTTTAGATACTAAAGCCTTAGAAACTATTACTTCTAAGTTTCACCAACCTTTGCCAACACTTGAACTTCCCTTTTCTGTTATGGCAAGTTTAGAACATGTTATGCTCATAGGTGAAATTCTTGAAACCGAAAACCTTTCAACCATCCTAACCTTTTTTGCAGACAACATGGAATTTGAAGGACCATTTGTTGCAGCCAATATTGACTCTATGTTAGAAATTTCGGCCATTGTTGATGAATATAGACTAGATTTAAAAACACGCTTTCATTTAGCCTGTGCACCTGCTTCTATCTCTTCCCCTTACATAGAGTCAGTTTTTCATCGTTACATCAAACAAATCGAAGCTGGACTAGCTGTAGCCTACATTCCACCTCGTGACTTACCAAAGTTTGCTCAAACGAATGAAATGATGCTAAATGCAGAAGATAGAGTAAGAGAAATATCACTTTATTTATGGCTCTCATTTAAATTTGAAGATTTATTTCAAGAAACACAAAAAGCCATAGAAGCACGTGTTCGTTTAAATAATTACATTGAAGCTTCATTAAAACAAGGTAACTTTGTAAAAAAATGTACACGTTGTTCTAAAAGTCTTGACTTTACCTATAGATTCTCAATCTGTGATGCTTGTTTTACAAAAGGTCGAAGAGGAAATAGAAGCAATAATAGAGGAGCTAGAAATGGAGGAACCAATGGAGAAAAGAGTTCATCAAGAGGAAGAAGAAACTCGAGAAGAGGTTCTTCTTAAAACTTTTCCATTAGAGATGAATATCTAAAACGACATTCATCTAAAAAGTTTTATAGTTGTGGTCCACCAGCTGAACAATCAAATTTAGAACCATGATCATTGTAACGATTAAAATTCTCAACAAATTTAGCACCTAAATCTTTTAATGTATCATTGAATTTTTCTTCATCATCCCAAGTGTTTCTTGGATTTAATATAGCATTATCCTTAATACCATCTAAACTCTTTGGAACTTCAAGGTTAAATACAGGCAGTGTTTCAAACTCTGCATTTAAAATAGAACCATTTAAAATACCATTAATACAAGCTCTAGTATCTTTAATACTCATTCTATCACCTTGACCATTAAGTCCAGTGTTAACAAGATAAACATTTACATCATGTTCATCAATCTTTTCACCAAGTAAGTTTGCATAGTCAGTTGGATGAAGAGGTAAAAAAGCTTCTCCAAAACAAGCAGAGAATGTTGTAATAGGTTCTGTAATACCACGCTCAGTACCAGCTACTTTAGCTGTATATCCACTAAGGAAATAGTACATTGCTTGCTCTTTATTTAACTTAGAAACTGGAGGAATAACACCAAAAGCATCATAAGATAAAAATATAATGTTATTAGGATGACCAGCTTGTAAATCTTCTTTATGATTAACAATATGTTCTATAGGATAAGAAACACGTGTGTTTTGTGTTTTAGAAGTATCAGTATAGTCAACATTACCAGCAGAGTCAGCAACCACATTTTCTAAAAGAGCATCTTTTCTAATAGCACCAAAAATCTCTGGTTCATTCTCTTCTTTTAAGTCAATAACCTTAGCATAACATCCACCCTCAAAGTTGAAGACACCTTTGTTATCCCAGCCATGCTCATCATCACCAATTAAAGCTCTACTTGCATCAGTAGAAAGTGTTGTTTTACCTGTTCCTGAAAGACCAAAGAAAAGACAAACATCGCCTTCATCACCAACGTTTGCTGAACAGTGCATAGAAAGTTTACCTTCAAGTGGTAACCAGTAATTCATCATTGAAAAAATCCCTTTTTTCATTTCACCACCATACCACGTTCCACCAATAATAGAAATGTTTTTCTCAACATTGAAACAAGCATAAACATCAGAGTTTAGTCCCATTTCTTTATAGTCTTTATTAGATGTTTTACAAGCATTGTAAACAACAAAGTCTGGTTCAAATGTTTCTAGTTCTTCTTCCGTGGGACGAATAAACATATTTTTTACAAAGTGTGCTTGCCATGCTATTTCAGAAACAAAACGAACTGAACGCTTACTAGCCTCTGAAGAACCTGCAAATACATCCATAACATAAATATCTTTACCTGATAATTGAGTCGTAGTCAAATCAAAAAGAGTATTAAACTTATCAGCGTCTATTTTTTGATTGATATCTCCCCAAGAGATGTTTTGATTAGAGTCTGGATGATCAACAAAATATTTATCTTTAGGGCTTCTACCTGTAAAGATACCCGTATCACACATTGCTGCACCAGTAGATGACATCTTACATTCATTATTATTAATTTCATGTGCTTGAAGTTCATCATAGCTTAGGTTATAATAAACCTTTCCAATGTTTTCAAGTCCTAATTTGTCCAGACCATTTGGTGTACGGCTGCTCATCTGTGTACCTTTATATTTTATATGTTTTATGCTATTTTATTCTTAAATAATATAACAAATTAAAAAAGACTCAATCTTTTTTAATTTACCATATTTAAGACACCCAAATAGCGTAACCAAATCCATTTATAAAATCAAAGAATTATACTATTGAAAAGATATTAATTAACTTACTTAAAGAGAGAATTTAAAACAACGTTACACAAGGCAACGTTATTTTTATTAGAAAGTATTCTATTTAAAAAATAGAAAGAAGCACACCAGCTGCAACTGCTGAACCAATAACTCCAGCAACATTTGGACCCATTGCATGCATTAAGAGAACATTACCGGGTCGCTCTTCTGCACCTACTTTGGATACCACTCTTGCTGACATCGGTACAGCTGAAACTCCAGCTGCTCCAATTAATGGATTAATTGGCTCTTTTAAGAACCTATTCATAAACTTAGCCATAATAACACCCATTGCAGTACCTCCAGCAAATGCAATAAGACCGATTGCCATAATTCCTAATGTTTCTAGTACTAAGAACTTATCAGCTGCTAGTTTTGAACCAACACCAAGTCCTAAGAAAATAGTTACAACATTAATTAATGCATTTTGCATTGTGTCAGATAGTCTATCAACAACACCTGACTCTTTTGCAAAGTTACCAAATGCAAAGGCACCAATTAGTGGTGTAGATTCTGGTAAAATTAAAATTGCTAGCATAAGTACAACAATTGGGAATACAAGCTTCTCCATTTTATGTACATCTCTACCTTTTTTCATAACAATTCTACGCTCTTCTTTTGTTGTTAATGCTCTCATTATTGGAGGTTGGATTACTGGAACCAACGCCATATATGAATAAGCAGCAACAGCAATTGGTCCCAACATATCTGGTGCCAAGGCATTTGCAATAAAGATTGATGTAGGTCCATCAGCCCCACCAATAATTGAAATTGCTGATGCATCTTGAAGACTAAATCCAATAAGAACAGCTCCAACTAAAGAACCAAAAATACCAAACTGAGCAGCACCACCAAGAATGGCTGTCTTAGGATTAGATAATAATGGACCAAAGTCTGTCATAGCACCAACACCCATAAAGATGAGTAGAGGGAAGAAACCATTGTCAATACCCATGTTATAAATAATACCAAGCATACCATTGATATCACCCATCCCAGCTAAAGGAACATTGGCTAATAAACCACCAAAACCAATTGGGATAAGAAGTAATGGTTCAAAGTTTTTAGAAATCGCTAAATAAAAGAGAATAAATACAATAAATATCATAATAATACGACCAAGAGATGATTCAAATGCATTCATATCACGTTTATACTCTGGACCTTTTGATTCAGCAGTTTTTTCACCATCATCTGTATCAACAATCGCTTTTATACCTGTCTTATTCCAAAAACTTGCTGCTAACTCACTCATGGTCTTTGGTTCATAAACTTGTTCTTCTGTTACTGTAACTTCAGCACTTGGTGCTGCTGACAAGGGAGTCAGTGCAAGAAGCGCGAAAAGAATAGAAATAATAATCTGTTTTAATTTCATGGATTACTCCATTGTGGCAAGAAGCTGTCCGTCGACTACAGCATCATTTGTATTGACTTCAATAGACTTGATTACTCCTGCTTTCTCAGCAACAATATCAATTTCCATTTTCATAGCTTCAAGAATCATAATCTGCTCACCTTC
>CACVAR010000262.1 GCA_902727905.1 uncultured Sulfurovum sp.
GATTGTAGAAACTTGATAGGTCTTAACACAAAAAAATAATTTTTATAAAAAATGAAAAGGTTTTTAAATGTTAGGAAAAATAATTACATTTAATAAAGCAACTAATGAGGGAAAAATTTTAGGAGAAGATCAAGAAGCTTATGATTTTCATATTGGGGAGTGGCTAAGTGACAAAAATATAAATGTAGGTCAAGCCGTCTATTATGACGTAGAAGAGGGTGAGGCTCGAAATATTGTAATTGATGAACTTTTAAGTTCAAAATATATTCTACATTTAAAAATAGATGTCTCTATTGCTGAATAAAAAATTATTTAAGGATGAACGGGGGAGGAGATTTTGGAAAGTTTTGATATAAAAAATATTAGTTTTGAGATGCTAATCTTTTAGAGTGGCTATTTGACGATTAAAAAGATTTATATTATTGGTGTAGAGTAAGAAAATAATGCTTAGTTTGCCAGTATACTAAGAAGAAATAGAAGGTTTAACCTTCTACTTAATCATAGGTCTCCATAGGGTTATAGTTAATAACAGCTGGTTCTGAGAAGTTTGGTACATCGTCGTAGCTAAAGACAGAGTAGTATTTCTTTTTTGAATATGAGGCAAAGTTATCATAAGTATAGGTATCTTTTCCTCCATAGATTTTTACGCCATCCATAAAGTGTTTTGGGGTATGAAAGCTATTTCTTACTACATAGTAACCATTGAGTGCTTCATCCTCTATTTTGTCCCATGAGAGCTTTATCATTCTGTTTTCTTTGCTGATTTTTAGGTTTTCAACTTTATCCAGTGCTGTACGTCGTTTAGGAATGTACTTTACAATTAACTCAACATTATCATTCCATTCAATAATACGGTTTTTAATGCCCAAAGCAGAAGTAGGTTTAATGACGAGCTTTAACTTTTTACCTTCTTGGTGCATGGTATCGAGTACCTGTTTAGATAGGGTGTCAAATTTGAAGTATTGAGACTCTTTGCTTTTCATGTCAGATTCAGCGACTTCATAACCGATGTATTCAATTTTTTCACGGTTCTTTATGTCTTCATAAGTTCCAGCTTCATCCAGTTCTACGAGTTCCACATAAAAGCGTACATCAGAGCTTGTTTTAAAGCTGTTGTTGTTTGAAATACGTAAGGTACACTGGGTAATCATATTTTCTTGTGGATCAGGGAGTTGTGCTAAATCAAAATCAAGATAACCATAGATTTTATCCCCTTCTTTGTCAAATCCAGACTTTAACTCTTCTTGAATATTATCATCTCGACAAATGGTACTAATACTTGATTGAGGAAGCTTTATCTCTTCATTTACCAGTGTATATTTAATATCTAAGATAGGACGATATTGGATTCCTCCACCATATTGACCATAACCAATGTCAAATTGCATGAGTTGGCTATCTTCTCCTTGTGGTAGAGTTTTTGCACCATCCATTCTAAAGGTTGCTTTTCCTATAGCTATCTCTTCTTCTAAAAGTTTACATTCATGCCGTGAAAAAGTCCAGTGATTCCAAATACCTTGGGTAAGTTGACTTGACTTAATGGCACGTCCAATGACCCCTTTGGTTTGAGCATTTTCTATTTCGTGAAAGTCAGTTATTTCTGTGAAACTCTCTTGATCTAAGAGTGAAAGATTCCATTGTCCATATTTTTCTATCTTGGCTCCCACACGGTTCATGGGGTAGACATAGAAACGTGCCGATTTAATAATGGCATTATGAGGAATGTTACTTAAGTCAAAGCTAATGACAGCATCACAAATTCCTTTGGATTTGTTTACCCCAACGAAGAGTGAATTTAGACCAAAGTGTGAACGGTTTTGTTCTTGGGTAAATTCTCCAACGTAGCCAGTACCACTTTTGTCAGCGAAAGTTAGTTTAAAGAATTCATCATCTTCAAGCCATGTACGTACTTTAACCACTGGAGCAAATGGAGACTTGTAGCCAGTAGATTTATTGATGGCACGAATAGTATAATGATAGTTTGTTGAAGAGTTTAAATCAGTATCAATAAACTTTTGACCTCCGACAATCCCTACTCTTGTTCGTTCATTACAAGCATCTTTATCTTTGGTACTTCGGTAAACTTCAAAATAGATATCATTGCGTGGTTCATAACTCCATGTGAGTGTTACGGAAGTAGCATCTCTCGACTCTATGGTAAAAGTATCCACTCTTTTAGGTGCTAAAGAAGAGTAGTTAATGACTTCTGAAAAAGCATGTTTTAAAGCAGGAATATTCTCGTTAATGCTTCCTGACATACTTTTCATGTAGTCAGGAATATTTTTTGTGCCTACTTCTGCAACAACAGCTAAGATACCTTTAGAATAATAGTACTCTCGTCCTGAACCAGAAATAAGGTTTACAGGTGGCTTGCCACGGTGAATCCCATACTTTCTCCCTGTGACTTTAGAAAACTCATCATTCATATTGGCACAAAGCACATTCATGTCTGTTCCGTCAACTTCTGCTTCATGCATAAATTTATGGGCAGGGAAAAATACATTTCCTTGTGAATGGTAGTCAAAAGCAATGGTAATATTTTCATGGCTATCTACAAAGGCTTTAATGGCTGAGGTTTCTGCTTCAGAAAATGGCTCTTCTCCTCCATAGACATTTGAAGAGGTATCTTTTTGTTTTGTAAAACCAATAGAGAAGTTTCTGTTTAAGTCTACTCCAATTGTTCCATCATGGTTTATACGTCTGTTCTTACGCCAAAATGAGAAGTGTTTTCGTGAGTACTCATAGCCATCAGGGTTGAGACAAGGAACCATATACATACTTGATTCATTTAATGACTTCTCTAGTACAGGGTCGATATTTTGATTCTCAGCGACATAACTAATAAATTTGAGTGCTAATTCATGACCAATCCATTCTCGTGCGTGAATACTTCCTGTAAATAGCATGGCTGGTTTACTATCAGCTGTTGCAACATTTTTACTAATCTTGGCTAGGACAATGTCACGTCCTTCATAGGTAGTTCCTATTTTAATAATCTTAATTAGCTCTGGATAGTTTTTTTCCATTTCGTACAGAAAGTTTAAACTTTCGTCATAAGACATGTATTGGTTTTTCATTATTACTGCTTCTCTTTGTTTTCTAGTTTTTCTTTAAACTTAGCCCAAGTTTTTTTAAGTTCTTTGAGCATTTTCTTTTTAAACCATGGTAACTCTTCAACTAAGGTTTCAGGAGCGTTATCTAAGATTTCAGTTAACTCTGTTACTTCAAATTTTTCTAAAACTTTTTTTGACTTTTTCTTGTTAATTCCTTCTACTGAAGTTAACATTTTTTTTATTTTTTTCTTTGTGAAGAGGACTTTTTTTTCTTTTGTATTTGCTTCAACTGCTTCACGCTCTTGAAATTCATCATTGGCTATTTCAGCTTTATTTTCTTCTTGAACAGGATTACTTTTAGCATGTACTTTTCTTATGGATTTTCCATAGTTATCTTGAAAGTTCCATTTTTCACTTTCCCACTCTTCTTTGCTTCTATCATTTGTTGGTAGCATTGGGAATAGATTGTCAAGTTCATGAAGGTAGAGTTCTCCTTCTTCAGTTTTTCTTGTCTTCTTGTCAAGGAAATAGGCACCATCATATGAAGGGGTGTATTTTCCAAAAGTAATGTAACGTAGGGTTCTAAGTATAGAGGCATCCATTTTCCCTAACTCTTCCCAGTTGTAAAGAGGAATGTTTGGTTTAGTAAAACGACCATTTGAAAATTTCCACATAAGATATTGACCTATCCAGTCTCTAATGTAAGGAAAAGCAGCAAAAGCAGTGGCACACTCTAAGATACGGTATTGTCCATCTTCTCCAACAGCGACATCACATGCCCAATATTCAGCATTGGCAGCTTTGGAAACTTGTACGGCTAGGTCAAGTAACTCTTTGGGTACATCCATATAGTCCATACTTCCACCTTGACTGGTGTTGGTTAACCATTCACCCTCTGGTGGTCTTCTCCAAAAGGCACAGACAGGTTTGTGACCAATAAGCATTACCCGTACGTCAGCAGACATAGGCACAAAGTCTTGGAAGTAGGCAGGATGATATTTCTTTTGAGCCAAAAGGTTAT
This sequence comes from uncultured Sulfurovum sp., assembly GCA_902727905.1. Classification (GTDB taxonomy): domain Bacteria; phylum Campylobacterota; class Campylobacteria; order Campylobacterales; family Sulfurovaceae; genus UBA1140. The sequence continues at coordinate 4,075 of CACVAR010000262.1, forward strand.
GTGCCTCTTTGGCTGAGTCTACTTTATGCACAAAGTATCCACCATAGTTTGAAGGCCCATAAGACTTTTTAATGATTTTTGGAAATTCTGTTTTATCTA
>CACVAR010000263.1:0-4699 GCA_902727905.1 uncultured Sulfurovum sp.
CCCTCTTTTTCATCAAGAGGGGGAAAGTTCAATATTGGAAAGTAAACTATCATACGTACTTTCATATTTATTATTATAATCTTCCATAAATACAAAAACTTTATTTTTAATCCAGTATATTCTATATAGTTTTAATTCTTCTTTCTTATCAACTTCTATAACTATAATGAACCCCAAAAACTAGACCAGAAAAACAAGATTTTTTATATCAAGAGGATAGAATAAGAAATTAAGGAATTAAAAATGAGTAAAAAGCGAAAAGTGTATAGTGCAGAGTTCAAAGCCAAATTGGTGTTGGAAGTTTTAGAGGGTATAGATACGGTAAATCAAATAGCAAGTAAATATGAAGTACAACCACTAAACCTAAGAAATTGGAAAAAGCAATTTTTAGAGAATATGTCATTGGCATTTGAGCGTGAAACCTGCCCTTGGGGTATAAAAGCACAGTAGTCAAAGAGTATAAAGAGGAAATCGAAGTATTAAAAAAAGATAAAGACCAATTAGCGAAAAAAGTTGGAAACCTAACGATAGAAAAGGATTTTTTAGAGGGAAAGCTCGTCAGCTTGGCATCCTCTAAAGAATGGAGAGTTCTATTGGACACCAAGCTTAATATGTCAATGAATAAGCAATGTAAATTATTACGAATAAATAAGTCATCGTTGTACTATCAGCCTAAAAAGCCATTTAGTAAAAGTAAGGAGATTAACTTTCTTGATGCAATCAATAACATTTATTCAAGCTTTCCAAGTTATGGATACAGACGTATAACTAAACAATTACAAAAAGATGGATTTAATGTAGGCAAAAAGCTTGTAAGAAAAGCAATGCGATATATGGGTATAGAAGCCTTATATCCAAAGCCTAAGACAACTATTAGGAATAAAGAGCATAGAAAATATCCATACCTTCTAAAGGAGTTTAGAAATACTGATGGACAAGTAATAATTGATAAGATTAATAAAGTATGGTCAACTGATATTACCTACATCAAACTAGAAACAGGGTTTGTTTATTTAGCTGCAATTATTGATTGGAATTCAAAAAAGATACTCTCATGGAAACTTTCAAATACTATGGATAACTCTTTGGTGACTTTTGTGATAAAAGAAGCCCTAGCACTTTATCCAAAACCTGAGATATTTAACACAGACCAAGGTAGTCAATATACTTCTAAAGTTCATACTGATATTTTGAAAAAACATGACATTCAAATATCAATGGATGGAAAAGGACGAGCTACTGACAATATTTGTATTGAACGTTTTTGGCGAAGTATTAAGTATGAAGAAATTTATTTGAATGAATACAAAAATATAAAAGTCCTTAGGAAATCCATTGGAAAATATATGGATAATTACAATCAAAAGAGATTACATTCAGCCCTTGATTATCAAACCCCTAATCAAGTTTATTTTCAGGCTATTAATAGTCCTAACTCTAAAGGGGATAAAAAGTTACCAAAAGTGTCGTAGTGAGGTGATATTAAATTATCTTTTTTACTGGTATGAATTTTGGGGAGCATTATATTACCATAAAATGCCTAATGTCAAAATCATAACTTCTGGATATTCATTACATGACCATGTATCCGATGCACAAAAAACAGCTACAAAACTTATTGAGTCTGGGATCCCTAAAGAGAAAATTTTGATGCAAGAAAAAGCAAAAACAACGTTTGAAGAAGCACAATATATGAAAAAGCGTATAGGAGCTAAGCCTTTTATTTTAGTAACAGCAGCTTATCATATGCCTAGAACCATGAAACTCTTTAAAAAAGCTGGTCTAAACCCCATAGCTGCCCCCCTACAGATTTTAATCGCGTTGAAGAGAGTGGATATTTAACATTCATGCAAAGTAAAGAACTTCAAAAGACAGAACGCGCTTGGCATGAATATTTGGGTATGATTGTATACAAATTACAAGGTAAAATCTAATTTTATTTCATCTCTAAAGTTGATAAAGCTGTCTCTAAATCCAAGTCAACTTTTACTGATGGGAAAAATGACTCTTGTTGATTTAAATTGACTTTGACAAAATCTACTTCATTTTTATAAGATTCTCGAATTTTCTTTTTAACTTTGTATAACGATGAAACTTCATCTACTAAAATACCTCGTATTTCAGGTACATTAGCAATAAATATTTTACCCTCTGCCACAGCTAAAATATCTTCTTTTTTAAGCCCACGATTATCAGCTACAGACTGTATAAAGTTCTCATAAGTAGGTTTAAGAAGATTTTCAGTCATATACTTTCTGTTTTCTTCATCAATCTTAGAAAACATAGAAATAGGTTTTTTAAACTTACCTGCTGCCATAAAATCTTCTTCTACACCAACTTTCTTTGCGAGTTCTCCAAGGTTATAATGAGGCATAATTACACCAATAGAACCTACTATGGCATTTTTGTTGGCTATAAGAGGTTTAACAGCCGAAGCAATGTAGTATCCACCACTAGCAGCAATAGAATCTACATACATGGTTACATTCATCTCTTTTTGAAAATCTTTTAAATACTCTGAAAGCTCTTCACTGGCAGTTGGACTTCCTCCCGGTGAGCCCATAATAAAAAGAACAGACTTAAAAGTTTCATCCTCACGTATGTCATCCAGCTTTTCCATAACCGTTGTTGTGTACTCTTCAGTTACTTCCTGATTATACTGAATAACTGCCACTTTATTAAGCGAAGTACTCACCTCACCGAAGATTCCCATTTTTTGAAAATAGCTAACAATGAAAATAATTTGGGCTATGAGGATGAGTCCAATAATCCATGCTTTTAAATTAGAGATAAATATCTGTTTCTTTAATGACTTAACTTCCTGCTGATAGACTTCTTCTTTTTGATGAAACAGTTCAAGTTCATAATTCCGTTCTCCATCTTCTCGACGCTGATACTCTTTTGGCTCTTGCAAATGATTTCCTTTATATTAGATAATTCATAAGATTATAATCTATTTTCATTAAACTTCACATCTACCAATAGTAAATAGAAGCGTCACTTACAGTTGTATGGATAAGTAACTATAATAAAAATAATAATGATAGCTAATCATATTTTAATATATATCATAATTTATCAAGGTATAATGATAAATTATGATACAACACAAGGATTAATGGTGAAAAAACTTATATTAATAGCATTTTTAGCTGCTACTACACTTACAACTGCTTCTGCTGAAGGAATGTTTTCTATGGGTGATATGATGAAAGAAATGACTGATGCTGCAAAAAAGATAAAAACTGAAATAAGTGATGCTACAACAGGACTTAAAGATTCAGTAACAGATATCAAAAATAAAATTTCACCAGAAGAAGAAACTCCTACAGCTACTGTTCCAGAAAAAAAATCTAATGCGAATAAGCCTAAAGATGCTCCTGTTAGTGAATCAAAAGATTTGAGTAAAAAATAGAAATTTAATAAGGCTTTCATAATGAACTTTTATCTGCTTTTTTTCCTTCTAATCATAGGTGCTGGACTTGTCCTATCTTATATCTACTTTATGCGTGAAAAAAAAGAAAACTTACAAGCCATTCAAGAAGGTATCTGTCCGAAATGTCATAAAGAGGGTATGGAGCTTGTTGATCAAAGAAGTACAGGTTGCTCAGGACCCAAAATGCTAACTTTCGAATGTCAACATTGTGATTATATTAATACCTTTAATATAAATGGAGGAAGTTGTTCTACGGGAAGATGTTAAAGAAATTTACTTTCTAAATCTTTCAAACACATTAGCAAAATTTATAGAAGCTTTACAAGTAGTCTCTTCAAAGTCATAAGTTTCTAAAGAAAAATCACCCTCTTTAGTATACTCTTTTCCATCAAGTCTATAAACTTTTGCTTTTAAATCATTTGGATAAACAATGACATAATATTTTACTTTTTCTTCTTCATAAATTTTAAACTTATGTACTTCATCTCTTTTTGCTGTAGATTTGGAGATGACTTCCATGATTATTTCAGGAGCTTTGGTTATATAGGCTTCATTAATCTCATTATACGTCAAAAGAACATCTGGTCTAAAACAGTTAGGCAACCTTTTCCTCTTTGTTGCTGACTAACATACTCTCAACACTTAATTGATAGTCAAACTCTTCCCACTCAATACCTGTTCCAAGACAAATAAATTTATAATTTTTTAATTGGGCTAAGGTTGCTTTTTGCAATGGTTTATACCAATCCATAGGAGTAGAAATAATGCGTCCATCATCTAAAGTAACATGCAAATAACTATCATCTACGTGTACGTTCTTTGCTTTAACTAAACCATTCATTCCAAATCCTTTCAAACTTTTCTTTATTTTCTTTTACAATTTTTAGTGCCATTTTTAAATCTTTTGGCTTTAAATAATCTTGAACAATTTTTAAATCTTCAAGTTCTACTTTTGCAAAACCACTACCATTAGTTATATGAATATGTTTAGGCTCATGTTCATTGGCATAAAAGAAAAATTTAAAACCATTTTGATTTAATAAAGTAGGCATAAATGATTATAACAAAATAATAGTAAAAATAAAATAATTTATAAAAAAGGGAAAAGAGTAAAGAAAGAAACTTCCATCTCAAAAGAGATGGAACTAAGAGTCTAATTTAGACTCTTAAAGTACAGTAAAATACTGACTAGAAGTTAATTCCAGCAATGATACGTACATGATCCCAGTCAGCTTTACCAGCCAATTCATGATCTCTATTAAC
>CACVAR010000263.1:4799-20712 GCA_902727905.1 uncultured Sulfurovum sp.
GAGATGGAACTAAGAGTCTAATTTAGACTCTTAAAGTACAGTAAAATACTGACTAGAAGTTAATTCCAGCAATGATACGTACATGATCCCAGTCAGCTTTACCAGCCAATTCATGATCTCTATTAACATAAATAGCTTTTACATTAACATCTTTAATTTTTGTAGATGCAATGAAATCAAATTCACCTACTTCAAGACCTGGTAATACATCATTCGCAACATTAATATATTGAGCAGCTAACTTAAATGAACCAACTGGCATTGCAGCCTTAACTTTAAATGAATCTGAACCTCTTTGTGCTACATATAAACCATCACTGTAAACACCAGCTGTCGGTAATTTAGTCTTTTTAAAACCAGTTGCTGTATTTCCAAATGGTATAGAACCAGCGTTACCTTCTTCAATAGTAGAGTATGCAGCAAATAAGTTTACTGGACCAGCCTTTGTTCCAGCTTTAATAGCAAGAGCATTAATATCATCTCCAGCAGTTGCTTTAGGCATTGTTTGAGCATAAACTGCACCTAACTTAACACCTGAAATAGCATAATTAGCATCTAACCAAAGAGCATCTGCAACTTGTAATACGTTCCAGTAATGAGCATTAAGTCCAAGTCCCTTCATAGGCTTAGCATATATTCCTGCAGCATAAGCACCATCTACAACATATTTCGTAAACTCACCATTTAATCTTACTGTACTAAAACCATTACCAGCTTGTTGGTTTCCACCATTTCCTCTACCAACATAAGCACCCATAAGTGTTACATTTTCAATGTCACTGTTTAATAAAACAGCTGCATCAAATGAGTTAGCTGCAACGTTCCATGCTTCTGTAAATGCCATTGGCGTATTTAAGTGTTGTCTACCAACTTTAGCTGTTGTATTACCCATTTTATAAGTAATAAATGCTTTTTCAGCCCAGTGAGCTGTCTCAAAATTAGTACCTGGATTTACTTTTGAAGTTCTTACATTTCCAACTAATTCATCTTCAAGACCTAAAGAGTCAACAGCTGTATATTTAAAGCCATACCCTAAAACACCTGCTTTACCTTTTGCTTCAATAGAAAGAGCTGCTTGACCATGCGTGAAACCATTTGGAGTTTTATGAAATAAACCTTCACCTGTTCCTGTACTTTTTTCAGCAGTCTCATACCAGTATTTAACATTACCACTTAATTCAGAAGTAACCTCAGCCATAGCACCAGTAGTAAGCGTCATTGCAGCAACAGCTGCCAAACTTAATTTTGTAATTTTCACATTTTCTCCTTTATGTTTGCATTTAAAAGTATCGCGAAATTTCATCAAAGAAACTCATCAATCTATTAAATTTACATCATCATGATAACAGTCATAAGCTTATCTTTTCTTGATATTTCTTTATTTTTCCCCATTTTTGTTTACTTTGGGTTAATTTATAGTGTGAGTAAATAGTTTACTATTTGTTTTTGTTAACTTATGAATACATTAAAGCCCATTATTTAGGCATTTAAAAAATTTACAAGAAAAGTGTTACTTTTTTAAAAATTAATGAATAATTAACAAGTATAAGAGAAACAGAGAATTATCAAAGGGTAAAAAAGAAATTTTTTCAAAAAATTAATCAATGGTTAATAATAAAGATAAAGGAAAATATAAATAGAAAGAATATTTTTTAATATATGGCCGGGAGAGGGAGATTCGAACTCCCGGAGGTATAACCCTCACCGGTTTTCAAGACCGGCACATTCGACCACTCTGACATCTCCCGACATTAGTTTAAGCAAGTGCTTAAATAAAATAAAATTTTTAAAACTCTTTTTGTTTTGGAGGAGCCAACCAGACTCGAACTGGTGAATAGCAGATTTGCAATCTACGGCCTTACCAACTTGGCGATGGCTCCAGTTTCTACTCTAAAAGTAAAATTGTTATGGTGCCCGGGGCCGGACTTGAACCGGCACGGTCGCAATGACCGGGGGATTTTAAGTCCCCTGTGTCTACCAATTCCACCACCCGGGCATAATTGGACACCAAAACTAAAGATTAAAAATTAAAATAACATAACTTAAAAATATACTGGAGCGAGAAAGGAGGTTCGAACTCCCGACCCCAACCTTGGCAAGGTTATGCTCTACCACTGAGCTATTCTCGCATTTCACCTTTTTTGGTGACCATTACTTTTAAATTGGAGTGCGATTATAGCCAAGATTTTTTTCTTTGTAAAGGTTTTTGGGTATAATTTTTGAAATTTATAAAAAAAGAAAATTAGAAGGAAAAAAATGAGAAGTGATATCGTAAAAAAAGGACATAACAGAGCACCCCACCGTTCTTTGTTTAGAGCAACAGGATTAAAAGATGAAGATTTTGAAAAACCATTTATTGGAGTTGCAAACTCTTTCATAGAAATTATTCCAGGACATTTCTTTTTAAATAAAGTATCTGAGATTATTAAAGATGAAATCAAAAAAGCTGGTTGTGTTCCTTTTGAGTTTAATACCATTGGTGTTGATGATGGTATTGCCATGGGTCATGATGGTATGTTATTTTCATTACCAAGTCGTGAGATTATTGCCAACTCTATTGAAACTGTAATGAATGCACATAAACTGGATGCTATGATTGCCATTCCAAACTGTGATAAAATTGTTCCAGGGATGATTATGGGTGCTTTACGTGTCAATGTTCCTACTGTATTCGTTTCAGGTGGACCAATGGCTAAAGGGTACACTAAAGATGGTGAACCTATTGATCTTGCAACGGCATTTGAAGCAGTTGGTAAATTTGAAGCTGGTGAAATTACTGAAGAAGAATTAACAGACATTGAATGTAATGCTTGTCCAAGTGGTGGTTCATGTTCAGGAATGTTTACTGCGAACTCTATGAATACCCTTATGGAAGCAATGGGAATTGCACTTCCTGGAAACGGAACCATCTTAGCATTAACAAAAGAGCGTGAAGAGCTTTATAGAAAAGCTGCTAGACGTGTTTGTGAAATTGCCCTTATGGGTGAGGAAAAATCTTCTTTATATAATGTAAGGAATATTTTAAATGAAAATGCCATTAGAAATGCCTTCGCTGTTGACATGGCAATGGGTGGATCTTCAAACACTGTTTTACATATGCTTGCCATTGCAAAAGAAGCAGAAGTTGACTTCAATTTAAAAGATATCAATAGCATCTCAAAGCGTGTTTCTCACATTGCTAAGATTTCTCCGAGTTTAAGTACGGTTCATATGCAAGACATTGACAGCGCTGGTGGTGTTCCTGCTGTTATGCATGAAATGAACAAACGTGGAGATGATATTCTTATTGATAACCTAACCATTACAGGAGAGAGTGTTAAAGAACGTATCTCAGGTGCAGAGATTAAAGATACCAATATTATTCATACCATTGACAATCCTTATTCTGATGTAGGTGGACTAGCGATACTTTATGGTAACTTAGCTGAACAAGGTGCTGTTATTAAAACAGCTGGAATTACTGGAGATAGAGTATTTACTGGAACAGCCGTTTGTTTTAACTCTCAAGATGAATGTATCAAGGGTATTATCAATGGTAAAGTAAAAGCTGGTAATGTTGTTGTTATTCGTTATGAAGGACCAAAAGGTGGACCAGGTATGCAAGAGATGCTAGCTCCTACTTCACTTATCATGGGTATGGGTCTTGGTGCATCCGTAGCTCTTATTACTGATGGTCGTTTCTCTGGTGCTACGCGTGGAGCAAGTATTGGTCATGTATCACCTGAGGCTGCTGAAGGTGGGATGATAGGACTACTTGAAGATGGAGATGAAATTCATATTGATGTTGATGAGTATATTTTACAAGTGAATATCTCTGAAGAAGAAGTTGCTAAAAGAAAAGCAAACTTCAAACCAATTGTTAAACCACTTAGCAGTAAATGGTTAAAACAATACAGAGCCTTAGTAACCAATGCTAGCTCTGGTGCTATTTTAAGTGCTGACTAGCTTTCTTAACTTATTCAGGCACATGGACTACAATCCATGTGCCTTATAAGACAAATCACCTAAATGTTTACAACTTTGACTTTGTCTTCTTTCACAAGCTTTCTCAAAAAAGCTACGTGCTTTATCTGTCTCATCTTTACTTTCATAATATAACCCAACCCTATAACACATAGTCCCTCCATATGTTGAAAGTTCACAAGCTTTTACGGCTTCTTTAAGAACCCGTTCACTTTTAATTTGGCTAACTCTATCACCTAATACATTTTCAAGCCTATTACAACTATGACTATCTCCTAGGTGACATGCTTTTTCATAAAGCTGCTTAGCAGAAACAATATTCCCTTTTTTTTCTTTAATATGTCCTAAATTATTACAGCCTGAGGCTTCACCCATATCACAAGCATCAGCATAGTGCGACATAGCTTGACCAATATCACCGACTACATACTTACCATGTTCATACATATATCCTAAATCATTACAACCTGCTCCTATACCATTGTTACAAGCTTTCTGAAAATAATAAGCAGCACTATGATAATTTCTCTTAGTACCTTCACCATGGTAATACATTGAGCCTACATTATAACACGCTTCTATTTCCTCGTATTTACATGCTTTTTTATAAAGTCTAATTGCTGTCCAGTTATTTTTAGTTATTCCTTTTCCTTGATTTAACATGTATGCTAAATTATTGCACCCTTTACCATCTTCTAACTCACATGATTGTTTATAGTATTCTACTGCTTCTTTATGATTAACAGGTGCTGTCTTCCTACCATAATGATACATATCACCTAATTCATTACAAACACTACTATCTTCATATTCACATGATTTTTTATAATATTTAAGAAGCTTAGATTCGGGAAACATAGAAATTTCATCTCCAACGCCAATGCTATTTCCTATCTTTTTTCCAAACATAATCAATAAAATTATAACAATTCCTAAAACCAATACTATTTTAAATCTTTTATCAAACATCAAGTACCTTTTTTCATATTTTAAAAGCATATCTCATTTTGTATTTAAATTCAATTACATCTGAAATTAAACAAAATAGAATATGTTAGGAAAACTTGTGATTATATTTCAACAGTTTATATTTAGATATAAAAATTAATTTAAAAATTATATATTTTTCTTAAGAAATAATATATAATTAACCATTGAACACGATATACTACAAAATGACAAATACAAAACTATTTAATATAAGCATTCTATCTAGCCTTCTTTTCTTTTCTGCTTGTTCAGATTCACAATCCAAAGTTAAAGCTAAACAGGTCTCTATATACAATATTATGGGTATTACAGAAGCCAACAATAATTTTTCTAAGCAGCAAACGTATCCTCAATCTAACATCTCTGATGATGTTACTTATATATCTTATAAGAAGAGAATTCATCCTAATGAAAATAAATTACAAGTAATACAAAGCATTGAGAATAAAGCAAAAAGTTTTCTAGGTGTTCCTTATGTTTGGGGTGCAACTGGACCTAGTAAATTTGATTGTTCAGGTTTTACACAATGGGTCTATCGTGATGTGGGAATTAATATACCAAGAGTATCACGTCAACAAGCCAGAGTTGGTCAATTTGTATCGTATGCCAATCTTCAACGTGGAGACATGGTCTTTTTTGACACAAAGAAAAAACGTACTGGACGCGTTAGTCATGTGGGTATATATTTAGGTAATGGAGACTTTATTCATGCTAGCTCTGCTGGTAAATCTGTTGTCATTTATAACTTTAATCAAAAGAAATTCTATAAAAAAAGATTTCTATGGGGGCGTAGAGTATTAAATCCAGATTTCCATTATGCCTTAAATTAAAACATTTTTAATCGTATTTTGTGTATTTATACATTTTAACTCTTTTTTTTGATATACTCCTATCTAAAAAACTTATAAATAATACTAGGTTATTAAATTATAAAATTAAAAAAGGTTCCTGTGCATTTACTCAAAAGTCTTTTAATTATTATTCTTATAACAGCACTAGCTGTTGTTCTTGAAGCTGTTACCCTCTCTTCTGTTAACAAATTAGACACCATAAATAATGGTTTACAAAAACAAAGCGTGAACTATAAGAACTATGAAAGAGATATTAGTCTTTCTGAAATTATTTATGATGAGAAGAGTACTAAGGGACTTATGGCACTCATTATTTCTCAAGAAGAGCAAACCTTTAAAAGTATTAACCATAAAAAGTTTATTCAAGATGTCTATCAACGTAAAACATATCGTCCTATTTGGTTTAATAATAAAGGTCTTAGAAAAGCAGCACTTTATGACCTCTTTGATCATATTGCAAATGATGACACCTTAGAAGATACTGGTCCTTTGAAAAAGAAATATAAGCAAATTAAACAAAAAATTGCTCAAATGAAAGAACGCGTTTTAGATAAAGAACTATTTCTTGACTTAGAACTAACTTCACTCTACCGTAGTTATATGGGTCATCACCTTTATGGTTCTATCAGGTGGTGGGGTTTTCAAAAAAAACTTAAAACTTTAAAACGTAAAGGTATATCAGCAGACTGGGTAACCAATAACCCAAAGTATGACATAGCAGATATGCTTTTAAAACACAGGCTATCTTACATTGTGTCACGTACAACTCCTAGTAGCTTTAATTATCAATCACTACAAAATGAACTTTCAAGATTACGTACTGTTCAAAGAAATGGAGGCTGGAAAAAAACACCTAATTCAGCTCAATTACGTTACGGTAAATCTGGTAAACAAGTAAAACAGCTTATAGAGAGACTAAAAAAAGAAGGTGACTACACTTGTCAAGCTAATAGTAATAAATTTGGTCCTTGTCTAAAAAAAGCCATTAAGCAATTTCAAAAACGACATGGACTGAGTCAATCAGGAACCATCAATAATTCAACACGAAAAAAGCTTAATCTATCAGTTAACTGGAAAATCAAAAAAATTCTTCTAAACCTTGATAGAATTAAACGACTTCCTGACCAAAGCGAAGATCGATACATAATGGTTAATATCCCAGACTTTAGACTTTATTATAAAGAAAGTGGTCAAAATGAACTAACCATGCGTGTTATCGTAGGGGACAAAAAAAATCGCACGCCTATCTTTTCAGATAAAGTAGACTACATTGTTCTTAATCCGTATTGGTTAATGCCAGATAGTATTGTAAGAAAAGAGATGATTCCAGAAATTCTTAAAAATCCTAACTTTCTTGAGCAAAGAGGTTATGAAGTACGTAGAGACTATGCTTTAAAACGTCCACCTATAGACACTTCAAAAGTAGACTGGGCAAAAGTTTTACGTACAGGACAAACTAAAAAATATAAATTTATGCAACCACCTGGACCACGTAATGCTTTAGGAAAAATAAAATTTAAATTTCCTAACCAATTTGCAGTATACCTCCATGATACACCTACAAAAAAGCTCTTCAACAAATATCCTAGAGCCTTTTCACATGGATGTATACGTATTTCTGAACCAAATGCACTTCTTGCCACATTTGCTAAGCATGAACGTTCAATTAACTATGGTCGTGCAAAACGTATCTTACAAGGAAAAACCAAAACTCACTTAAACCTAGCAGCGCCAGTTCCTGTACACATAGTCTATTTAACTGCTCGTGTAAAGAGTGATGGTTTAGTCCACTATCTTCATGACGTGTATGCATATGATGCAAAACAAAGTAGAAGTATTCATTAAAATATACTTTTAGAATAAACTCATTGCTTTATCTTAGCTTTTAGACTATACTTAGTTCTCAAAGAGGGAGATACTGGCAATGACAAAAATAAGCAAACTTTTAATAATACTGATACTATTAACAATAAGTATCTCAGCTACATCCATTGATAGTAATACTTCTGATAACAATACTTCCAATAACGATGTAATTAATACCCAACTAAAAAAAACATTTAAAACTTCACCATCTATACTCTTAAAAAATATTGCTCAAAAGAAGTTACTCAAAAAACTTTACCGTAACAATAACTATAAAACGCTCTGGTTTCAAAACAATAAGTTAAATCAAGAAAAATTTACAAAACTCTTTGAATATATTAAAAACGACATTACATTAGATCAAAAGGGTCTAATTTATAAAAACTATCACAACTTAGAAAAAGAGTTAGATGATAATCTTACCGAAATACACAGTCTACGATTAGAACTAAAGCTAACATCACTGTACCACAACTTTTTAGAGCACTTAATTTATGGTGAAATTCAATGGAAACACTTTTCGCGTAAACTCACTTCATTAAAAAAGAGAAGAATTAATGCTGCTTGGATTAAAGTAAAACCAAAATTTAATATTACAAACCTTATATACCAAAATGATATTGATACAACAATTTTAGAGGTCACTCCCAAAAATTTTGGCTACGGACAATTACTTTTAGCACTTGAAAAACTACAAAAACTTAAAGAAAATGGAGGATGGGAAAAACTACCATCTTTTAAAAAATTAGCCTTAGGAGACAGTGGTGACATTGTTTTAAAACTTCGTAATCGTCTCAAAATATCTGGTGACTATCAGGAATGTAACGAAACGAATGAATCTGTTCTTATAACACAAGATGATAATATATCTAGAGATATAAACCTAAGTCGAGATGCTGTTTTTGGTCACTGTTTAGATAATGCTGTAAAAATATTTCAAAAAAGACATGGATTGGTTATAGATGGAATTGTTGGTGGGGGAACACAAAGAGCTCTAAATACTAGCATTGATGAAAAGATCCACAAAATTCGCCTAAATATTGACCGAATTAAATGGTTGCCACGCGAAGATTATGAACGTTATCTTGTCGTAAACATTCCTCAGTTTATGTTACACTACATCGAAAATGATGAAGTCAAAAAAGAGTTACGTGTAATTGTAGGTGATAAAAAACACCCTACCCCTATTTTCTCAGAAAAAATTTCTTACATCGTCTTAAATCCTTACTGGAAAGTACCAGAAGGAATTGTTAAAAGAGAAATCATACCAGCCATGGTTAAAAACCCCAACTATTTACGTCAACAAGGACTTGAAGCACACCGTACTTGGGATGAGAACTCACGCCTAATTGACACCTCTTGGCTATACTGGGAAGACTACCTTTATGGACAAAAGTTTCCTTACCGACTTATGCAACCACCTGGACCTAAAAATGCCTTAGGTAAAATTAAATTTAAATTTCCAAATAAGTTTTCAGTTTACTTACATGACACACCAACTAAGCACTTATTTAAGAGAAGAGTTAGAGCATTTTCACATGGCTGTGTTAGACTATCTCAACCTCGAAGTCTTTTAGAAACCATCGCTACGTTTAATCCAAAAATTAATATCAAAAAAGCCAAAAAAGTGCTTAAAGGAAAGCGTAAGAAGTTTTTAAGTGTTGACAATAAACTTCGAATCTATCTCGTTTACCTCACAGCTGGTATGAATGATAAAGGTCAAATTGAATTTAGAAATGACATCTATAACTATGATAAATATCAAAAACGCCGTTTACGATAAGTTTTATTGTCACAAAAAATAACCATACTATAAAGCCTAAAAAGATAGAATAATTTATTAAACTCTATTAGGCTTTACAACTTGGAAATATCTGCAAACATTTTAGCTTCTAAAGGCAAACTCCTCACAGAAATTTACTTTGAACTCCAAAAACATTTTGAATCTAAATATGGTAAAGACGCTTTAGTCTTTATGGAAATTGGAACATTTTTTGAGGTTTATGAAGTTAATAATGATGAATTAAAAATTGGTAAAGCTAAAGAAATAGCTGAACTACTCAATATTCAACTGACACGTAAAAGTAAAGCCATTGTTGAAAACTCCATTAGGAACCCCCTATTAGCTGGTGTTCCTGCTGTTTCTATTGAACGTTACTTAGCACGCTTAATCAGTACCAAAAAATATACCATTGTTATGGTTAAGCAAAAAGGGGTTATGCCAAATGTACAACGTTATGTTTCAAATGTTATCTCACCAGGTACTAATTTTGAATATCAAACGCAATCAATAGAAACACACCTAGTCTCCTTAACAATTGATGAAAATCAAGGAGTCTTCTCTGTTGGTTATGCTGCAATAGATGTTACTACGGGAAAAACTATTGTTAATGAAATGCATTCTAGTCGTGATGATAAAACCTATGCTCTTGATGAAGTATTTAATCTCTTACAAACGTATAATACAGCTGAAGTAATTATTACGCTACAAAACAAAGAAATAGATAAAGAGTGGTTACATGCCTACCTAGAATTAGGACAATTTTCTAGCTCTTACAATGATAAACATTGCAAAGTCATCTATCAAAATGAACTTTTCAAACGTGTTTACGAAATTAATTCATTCCTCTCTCCAATTGAGTACCTAGACCTTGAACGTCATCCTTATACCACTGAAGCCCTTGCCATATTAATTGAGTTTGTTATCGAACATGATGAAGCCATCATAGAAAAAATGAATCGACCTAATTTTTTAGGAGAAAACCGTTATCTTTACCTAGGTAATAATGCTCTTGAACAATTAGGGGTAATCTCAAAAAATAAATCTGAAGTAACACTACTTGAACTAATAGACAAAACTTCTACAGCATTTGGAAAAAGACTTTTACGTGAACGCTTACTCTCTCCAATTATGGATAAAGGGCTTTTAGAAGAACGCTATAACCTTAGTGAAAAACTTATGAGCCGTTCTGCTCAATACGATACTCATCTAAAAAATATCTATGACCTTGAACGTATTACACGACGTATTAAACTCCAAAAGCTTCATCCTGTAGAACTGACCTATATTATGATGTCATTAAAAGCTATTGCCAATCTATTTCAAGACATACAGTCAGATGAAGTAATTATTGAAGAGAGCCTTATTGGTCAAGTAAACGAATTTATATCTTTTTTAGAACAAACCTTCAATCTTGACGTATGTGCAAAATTTAGAATAGATCAGATAAACGATAATATATTCAAAAATGGTGTCTATCCAGCTATTGATAATATTTTAAAGAAACAGAGCAATGAAATTGATAAACTTGAAACTGTATCAGAGCATATAGATAAACTTTTTGAGAAAGATAAACCCATTAACAGTAGTAAAAATGGTTATGCAGACATTGGTTATTTAGAGAGTGAAGGTTACAGTATCAACCTCACTAAAAACCGTTTTATGTTGATAGAAAAAGATTTAAAAGAATCTTTTATTACTATTGAAGGAACCCATCATTTTTTTAAAGATTTTCACTATAAACACCTGAAAAATGCTGTCAAAATAAATGCTAATCTTTTTGAAGAAATTACTCAGAATTTTGAAAATAACCAAGTAAAACTCGTCTCACTGGTAAAAGAACGTTATGTTCAAACACTATTAACGCTAGAGAATCGTTTCTCACATTTACTTGATGAGCTTATTAGCTTCATTGCCAATATTGATGTTGCCATCTCTAATGCTAAATGTACTAAAAGTATGAATTTAAAACGTCCTTTACTTCAAAGTAATACTAATGCTTATGAAGCCATTGGCTTAAGACATCCGATTATTGAGGCAAATGAACAACGAGGAGTTTATGTCGCTAACGATATCTATTTAGGTGAGGGTATCGAAACAAATCATAATCATATTACACTTGATGCATCTAATGGTACAAAAGTAAATGGCATTCTCTTATATGGAATTAATTCTTCAGGAAAATCATCCCTAATGAAAAGTATTGGTCTCTCAGTTATTTTAGCTCAAGCTGGTTTTTTTGTTCCAGCTACAGAACTTAAGCTTGGAATTTATGACCAATTATTTACCCGTATTGTTTCTCAGGACAATCTTTATAAAGGTCTTTCTACATTTTCTGTAGAGATGATGGAGCTAAAAAATATTTTTAATCGTGCTACAGAACGTAGTCTAGTCCTCGGAGATGAAATATCTCAAGGAACAGAAACAGAATCAGGTCTTGCCATTGTTGCTGGAGCCATCTTGAAACTTTTAGAATTAAAATCAACTTTTATTTTTGCTACACACTTACATCAACTCAAAAATATTGAGCAACTACAAAAGATAAACTCACTTATACTGCTTCATTTAGGAGTGAGCTATGATGAACCAAGTGATACACTCATCTATAATAGAAAACTACAACTGGGTATGGGAAGCTCCCTTTATGGTTTAGAGTTTGCAAAATCTTTACATATGGATAAAAACTTTTTAAAAAATGCTTATGAAATTAGAGAAAACCTTTTGGGAAAAAGTTCTGAACTCAAAACACTTACGCATAGAAAACGTAGTCGCTATAACAAAAATTTATATGTAACACAATGTGCACTCTGTGAAGAGAAAGTAGAAGATGTCCACCATATAGCTGAACAAAATCTCGCAAATGATGCCGGAATGATAGGTTCTATGGATAAAAATCATAAATATAATCTTATACCTCTTTGTAAAAGACATCATAACTTAGTTCATGAAGGAAAAATTCATATTTCAGGCTTTGTCATGACCTCTAAAGGTATTAAATTACATTATAAGGAAAAGTAAGTTTTAAGTATAAAGAAAGTTGTTACTTTCCTTCACTTAAGCACTATTTTTAATGCTTTCAAAGCTCTCTCTTTACCCAATTATTACACAATTCAGCGTTATTGTTGAGTATCTAATTTCAAAGGGCTTAAAATGAGAATCAAACTATTTATCATATTTTTTATTATTGTCTTAGGTGCTGTAGCATCTTACCTACTCTCTGGATCTTTATTAATTTATCTATTGGCATTACTGTTTGGAGCGACAGTCTTGTATTTTACAAAACTAAATAATAAAAATCGAAAAGAAAATCTAAATATTATTCGAGATGAAAACAAACTTTATTTTTATCTTAGTGATGACCTACTTTTTTCTGTAGACTTACTTCGAAATAAAAGCGTTACTGAGACATTAAGGCATGCAGTCAAAAAAGAGATGTCAACTATTCACAACATTACTAGAAAAATTTGTTTTATAAACTTTAAAGATGATGCCTTACTCAAAGAGTTAAATTCATCACTAAAAATAGATAAATAAAAGTAAATCTATAGATTTACTTGACTTTATTTTCTATTCATACTATTATTACAGTAATATTTAGAAAATAAAGGTTCCATTGTGACACAAACCTGTCCTATATCATTTAAACGTGTAGATACAAACTTTGTACGAATTATTGCTCTACAAGTTATTAGTCTAGCTCTACTATTGATTTTTACCCAAGAACTTATTTTTGCAGTAATATTACTAATTGATTTCTCTGTCCGTATTTTGAATTTTAAACAGCTAAGTATTCTAGGTTTAATTGCACAATTAACTATTAAACAATTTAAGCTACAAGCACAACTATGTGATGAAGCCCCTAAACGCTTTGCTTTATATCTTGGAGTAGTTATTATTGCTTCATTCACAATCTTATATCTATTTCACTTTACTATTCTGGCTTCACTTTTAGTCAGTATACTTTTAATTTGTGCCTTTTTAGAAGCAACATTTGACTACTGTGTTGGATGCAAGATTTATCACTTACTTCAATATATAACTTCAAAAAGATAATTATGATAGGTATTTCTACAAAAACTATTTATGCTGTGGCAGCTATACATCAACTCAGCCTCTTAGAAAAAGAAGAACGTTTAAATATTAAAGCACTCTCCTCTAAAGCAAATACGCCTGAAAAATTTTTAGGACAAATACTCTTAGAACTCAAAAAAGCACATATATTACAAAGTACAAAAGGTGCTAATGGTGGGTATAGCTTAAATAAATCACCTCATGAAATTTTACTTAAAGACATTGTTAACACTTTAGAAACAAATCCCTTTGAAGATATATGCCAAACAAATAATCCAACCTTAAAACTATTTTGGGAAGACAAACAAAAAGCACTTATTAATGTTTTTAATACTCCACTTAGTGAATTAAAAATGTATCATGAAAAAGCAAATCAAAACTTTAACTACATGATATAAAAACTACACTATCACAAAAACAAAGGAATAACATTTACAATGAAAGACTATAACTACTTCAATACCCTACTGGTTCAAAATGTAGGTTCAAAAGTTCGTTCAATAGCACCAACAATCACTCCATCAGCTGCATATGGTTACGAAAGTGCTGAAGAAGCAGAAGGAATCTTTAAAGGTGAAGTGGCAAATCCACTTTATGCAAGAGTAGGAAACCCTACTACAGCTAAGCTAGAAGCTATTGTAGCTAAAATGGAAGGGGGATTAGGATCTATTGCAACATCATCTGGCATGGGTGCAATGGCGATGGTTACAACAGCATACTTGAAAGCTAATGATGAAGTACTCTGCATAGGTGGTTTTTTTGGAGGTACCTATACCCTAATCAATGAAACAATGAAACGATTTGGCATTAAAAGTACATATTGTGGTATTGACGATTTTAAGGAAATAGAAGAAAAATTACAAAATGGTATTCACATGGTATTAATAGAAACAGTAGGAAACCCAAGTCTTGAATTACCAGACTTACCAAAAATTATTAATTTATGTAATACATATGAGACTTTATTAGTAGTTGACAATACGGTAACTCCTTTAACAACAAGACCACTTGAAATGGGGGCTGACATAGTCGTTCATTCTACAACTAAAGCTATGTCAGGTCATTCAGCTGCTTTAGGGGGTATTGCCATATTTAGAGAGGTTAGAGAAGAAGATAAACTTAAACATAAGAAATATGCTCATCTACACCCAATCATAAATAAAATGGCAAAGAAAGCCATGATAGCTATTGCTAAAAAACGTGGAATGAGAGATATTGGAATGTCAGCTAATGCTCATGGATCTTTCCTAACCATGCTAGGACTAGAAACTTTAGCATTAAGACTCGAAAGAGTAAATAACTCTCTCCCTCAAATTGCTAAAATATTAGATGAAAAACTTCCCAATAACATTAAAGTTTCTCATCCATCCTTAGCATCTAATAAATACCATGAACGATTCAATAATGATTTTAATCAGGCTATTGGACCAATAATAACTTTAGAATGTAATAATAAAACAACAGCATATAAACTTTTAAATAACTTGGAGCTGATAACACAAACAGCTAATATAGGTGATAACCGTACATTAGCATTACATATGGCTAGTACTATCTATCGTGACTTTGATAAAGAAACACAAAAATATTTAGGAGTAACGGATGGACTAATTCGTATCTCAATTGGACTTGAAGATCCAAATTTAATTGCGAAAGACTTATTAAAAGCTAGCCAAGAAGTGTAAGGATTAATCATATGGTATTCCCCTCCCGAAAAGTGGGGAATACCTTGTACTACTTAGTATCAGATTTGTTAGAAGATGATTTTGTAGTCGTTTTCTTTGTACTAGTTTGATTAGTTGAAGTTTTCTTCTTCGCTGATTTTTTTCCACCACAAGCTACGGACTTAATATCTTTTTGAACATTTTTAACAAGCGCTTTACCAAAACCTTTAATATTTAACAAATCCTCAGCTGATTTCAACTTATTAGATTTACGATACTTAATAACGGCTGCAGCTTTTTTCTCACCAATACCCTTAATACACATTAATTCATCTTTGGATGCTTTTTGAGGATTGAGTGCTGAAAGAAGTGAAAGTGATATAGCCATAAAAAATAAAATTTTTTTCATTGAATTTCCTTAATTAATAATATGAGTTTTAGAACTCTAATTGGGAGTATAGCAAAAAATTAGTGATAAAAGTATTTTAAACTTAAATAAATATTAAAAAAAATAACAAATAAATCCAAGGTAAATAATATTGCATAAGAAACAAATAAAAACTGTTATATCAAAGTAAAAAAGGGATAATTAAAAGTTTAGAGGGTAATAAAAAGAAAGAAAGAAATCAAAGAGGCAGCGACCTACATTCCCAATCCAGACAGGATAAGTATTATCGGCGATGGGAGGCTTGACTTCTGGGTTCGGAATGGAGCCAGGTATAACCCTC
>CACVAR010000264.1 GCA_902727905.1 uncultured Sulfurovum sp.
CTTCTCTCTTTTTTGCATTTGTTCCTTTTTTAGGCACAGGTGATTTTAATGCTTTCTTATTTATTACCATATTTACAGGTTTTAGTTTAGGAGCCGATATGGCATTGCCAGCTTCCATTCAGGCTGATGTTGCACAAGAGGCAAAGAAAGAGGTTTCAGGAACACTTTTTGGTTTTTTTGCCATGTTGACAAAATTGGCTTTAGCATTGGGGGTTGGGGTTAGTTTTGGTATTTTAGGACTTTTTGATTTTTCGACTGAAAATCCTACAGCAGATTCACTAATAGTACTTGCTTTACTTTATGCTTTATTGCCTATTGTTTTAAAGGTTGTCGCTATTTTCTTGCTTTCAAAGTATAAGGAAACAGTTTAAGTAACTTAAAATCTATTAGATGTTATTTTTCGAGCAAAAAACTGTCTTTAATATATAATAGGGAAAAAAGTGAAAAAAATAGCGTTTGTTTATGGTAAATCCAGTTTAAATATTATTGAAGCAATCAAAGAACAACGCATAACATCAGCCTTTAGCTTTATGGGGATAGAGACTTTTTTAAAAGAAGAGAAAAAATATGACCGTGTTATTGTTGCTGGTGATATTGATGAGATTAAAACCGTTTTGTTAGAGGCTATTAGCAATGACTTTGAAGTGGCTATTATTCCCAATGTTTCACAAGCATCACTACAAAGCTCTTTTTCACTGCATAAAGGTATTTTAGAAAATCTAAATGTTGCTTTAAATAGTGCTGCTAAACCTATGGATGTTTTGTTTGCCAATGATGAACTTGTGTTACATACAGCACTTGTGGGAGATGTACCTCCTTTAAATTATCATATTACTAAATATCGTAATAAAAGTTTTAAAGAACGTTTAAAAGCACTTTATGAGTCATATCTTAAAATTAAAACCATGAATCATACAAGGCTGACCTTTAAAACAAGGAAATCAAATGTCATCGATACCGTAGCAACAGGGGTAATTGTTATAGAGCATGATAATAAAACCTTTGCTTCTAAATTCATGAATCATAGATCTTCGACCAACAATGAACAACTTAATGCATTGATTATCTCACCCAACTCCATTGTAGAGTATTTACAGCTCATGACCAATGCTATTTTTAACCGAAATAAAAAAGCTACCCTACCTAATACGATTGGTTATATTAAAAGTGAAGCATTAACACTAGAGAGTAAAGTACCTTTACCCTTAGTCATTGATGGGAGAGCATTAGGTGAAACACCTGTGAATTTTGTGGTAAAACCAAAAGTATTGAAAATAGCCTTACCAGATTGTTTCTGGGAGAGAATACCTGAAAAATTAAATTCTAAAGAGACCATTAAAGTAGATAAGTTACCTCATACCTATGAAAAGATGCATTATTTACAAAAGCAATTGCCTTTTTTTACCCATGCAAGTGAATATCAATATAAAGCGCTCTTTTCTTCTTTGAGAGAAGAGGGAAAATTAAGTTCTATTTTCATGGTACTCATGTTACTTAGTAGTGTATTAGCAACGGTTGGACTCTATCTAAACAGTGCTTCTGTGGTCATTGGGGCTATGGTTCTAGCACCTCTTATGAATCCTATTGTTGTTTTTTCTATGGCATTACTGAGGCAAGATGAACTTTTGTCCCTAAAAAGTCTGAAGACCATTTCAGTTGGTATTTTAATTACCTTGTTAACAGCAGCATTTATTGCTGGGGTCTTACCTTTTGAACATATGACAGAAGAGATGGAGGGACGGATTAAACCCTCCATTTTAGACATGATTGTTGCTTTTGTATCAGGAGTAGCTGCAGCTTATGTGAAAAATAATTCTAAAATTGCCAATACCATTGCTGGTGTGGCGATTGCTGTAGCCCTTGTTCCTCCTTTGGCTACTGCTGGAATTGGTTTAGGGTGGAACGATTGGGAAATGTTCTATCAAGCATTTTTACTTTTTTTAACCAACTTGGTTGGGATTGTTTTTGCTGTTTCATTGGTCTTTTTTGTAAAAGGTTTTTCACCATTGCAGCGAGCAAAAAAAGGACTTTTCTATACTTTACTTTTCTCTATTTTGATTACGATTCCACTTTTGGACTCTTTTGTGACCATTGTAGAAGACTCTAGGCTTATTTCTCGCTTAGAACATCAGAAGTTTGAGATTAATGGTAAAACAATAACACTTCAAAATGTATCACTTTCAAGAGATGAAAAAGTGGAAGTAATTAAGTGTGAATTATTACTTTCAGAGTCACCTACAAAACAAGAAATCAAAACACTAAAGCTCAAGATAGAAGAGAGAGTAGGGAAGCGTGTAGAGTTGGAAGCATTGGTACGGTTACGTTTTTAAACTAATCATCTTATCTATCGCTAGATGTAATATTTTTAACCCAAATAATTTTTTTGTTTAGCTTTGATTGGATAGACTATCCGATTATATGACAAGGATACTTTATGCAACAAACAAACATAACAACGTTTATACAGAAATATATAAGTCAAGAGTCTTTGGGTGGTGTCATTCTTTTCACAGCAACATTATTGGCATTGCTTGTGGCTAACTCATTTTTAGGTCAAGCTTATTATGACTTATGGCATATGCCTTTAGGTATTACTTTGGGTGAACATACCATTAGTATGACGCTTACCTATTGGATTGATGATGGCTTAATGGCACTTTTCTTTCTTATGATTGGGTTGGAGATTAAACGAGAACTTTTATTTGGTGAACTCTCAACACGTTCAAAAGCCTCTCTTCCTCTTATTGCTGCTATTGGGGGAATGGTGGTTCCTGCACTTTTCTATTTTGCTTTTAATAGTAGTGGTGATGTTTCTAATGGTTTTGGTATTCCTATGGCGACTGATATTGCTTTTGCTTTAGGGATTTTGATGCTTTTAGGAAAACGTGTACCATTACAATTAAAAATTTTTCTGGTTTCTCTCGCTGTGGTAGATGATCTTGGTGCTGTTATGATTATTGCTTTATTTTATACGGCTGAATTTCAAGCTATTTATTTACTTGCTGCTGCTGGTGTAATGGCTATACTATTTATCCTTAACTATATGGGTGTTAAGCGTTTATTGCCTTATCTATTGTTAGGTATCCCATTATGGATATTTATTCATGATAGTGGTATGCATGCAACCATCGCAGGAATACTCTTAGCCATTACCATACCCAGTCGATCAAGAATAATGGATACACATTTCGTAGATAAAGTAAAAAATAGTTTAGATCTTTTTAATAAGCATAAAGGAAAAGATTTGTTAACCCATAAACAGCATTATGCAATACATCAAGTTACAGATTCTTGTGATAATGTTCAAAGTCCTATGGTTAAATTGGAACATTATCTTCACCCTTTGAACTCTTATTTTATTATGCCACTTTTCGCATTTTCTAATGCTGGTGTTGTTTTGACTGGTGGTTTTGGTGAATATCCAACTATAGCATTAGGTATTTTTATGGGACTTTTGATTGGTAAACCTATTGGTGTATTTGGGTTTGTATGGTTAGCTACTAAGTTAAAAATTGCAGAACTTCCAGAAGGCATGAACTTTGGTCAAGTACTTAGTGCAGGTTTTTTAGCAGGTATTGGGTTTACCATGTCAATTTTTATCGCACACTTAGCATTTAGCAACGAGGCAATGATTGATTCAGCTAAAATTTCTGTTTTAGGAACGTCATTTATAGCTGCTATTATAGGGATACTGCTGATTTTAAAATACACTAAACCAATTAGAGATTAAGATAGGTAAAAAACTTGATTAACTAACATAAAAAACCTATGAATGGAAACGCTTATTTCCTATAATAGCGATGTAAGAAAAAATATGAGTGTTTTTTTTCTTTACATTTTTTAGTTAATACTGTAACACTCAAAGAATAACTGTTGTTAAGAACTTAGAAGCTAGAACCTCCAGCCATTTAGCTTGAACTCCGAAAAATTTAACTAAGTCAACAGTATTCTTACTTTTCCATAGATATTATTCTATGTAGTACATTCCCTTTACAATGAATAAGTTGCATTAACCTTTACCATTAATGCAACTTCTTTGTTTATCCAAAAAATCTTTTTATTATGAACTAACATTATACTACCTTTAAATTTTATTTTTTGAAAAGTCAAATATATTTACATTAGAACCAATATACTTATGAAATTCA
>CACVAR010000265.1 GCA_902727905.1 uncultured Sulfurovum sp.
TTGTTAAAGTAGTCAATCTTTGTTGTAATCTCATTTGCCATTTTTGTGCTAATACTTCCATTAATAGATATACGACGATCTGAAATAATTAACTTATTATCTTCAGTTAAAGGGTTATCTAAATAGACAGGTTTAGTATTAATATACTTTGCACGCTCTTTCGTACTTTCAAAAACTTCAACTTCAGACTTAAGTTTTGCAATTTCTAACGCTCTTTCTTGTTTTTCTTTCTCTATTTTTGCATTATTTCGCTCATCATTAATGCTCTCAACTTTTGCCATGTACTCTAAAACTTCAATTTCTTGAGCATGTTTTGTCGCAACATCATAACTTTTTGTTTTTGTTTCTAGCTCTTTAAGCTCAAGCTGCTCAGATAAAAGTTCTTTTTCCCATCTTAGTTTTTGAAGCTTTCTTAAAAGTTCTGAATACTCACTTTTTAATCCTTCTTCTTTTAAGGTATTATTTAAAGAAAGTTTTCTCTCTTTTAACTCTAAAGCCTTTGTTTCTGGATCTTTAACTATTTTCTTTTCCTCTTTAACAACAGCTGCATTCTCTTTTGTATTTGTGTTATCAAGGTCAACATTTGCATTTAGGGTATTGAGTAAAAGTAGTGTTAGCATACTTAATTTATAATTCATTTTTCATCCTTAAATTTGTTTGAAGAATTTTAACCATAAGTCATATAATTAAAGTTAAAACATTTTTCCAAAAAAAAGAGCATCTTTCGGAAAAGTAAATTGTTTATTAATGAAATTTAAATGAATTTTTAAAAAAAATAAGAAATTTAAAGAAGATACAGATATTAAGAATTAAGTAAAAAAAGAAAATTACTTCTTTTTTACTCAACCCGTTTAAAAGCACAAATTTGTTTAGCCAGTATGTCAGTAACCGTCTCTCTTCTATTGAGTACATGTGTAATGTTCAAGTCAGCAATACTCTCTTCTTGTGACTGATTTTTAACAGTAACTACAGAATTTACATTATCACCAAAGGAATCAATGTTTTCACAAATAAGCCTTACTTGATGAGGATTACTGACAGCTGAGAAAATTGCCATTGACTCTTTAATACCAAAATGTTCTAAAACAGACTTTTGTGCTGCATTAGCTAAAAAAATATTCTCTTCTCCTTTAGCCAATGCCTCATCAACTAACTTTACATCATGCTCCAAAATGACATAAAGTACTTGATTTTCTTTAAACCTTTCTATCAACATTTTACCAACTGGACCATAACCACAAACAATAACATGATCTTTATATCCTGTTGAAGTTAAGGCACGTTCTCTTAATCCTATTGGCTCTTTAAAAAATAAATCAGCTAAATATTTTATGTTTTTCAAAACAAATGGTGTTATTATCATCGATAATACAAGTGTAACAATCATAATTTGATTTGTCTGATCAGAAATAATTTGATATGAATTGGCTAAAGCAAAAATAGCTAAAGCAAATTCTCCTACTTGCATTAGTGATAAAGCACTTTTAATTGCTGATCTATTCTGCATAAATAGTCGCATAGCAAGAAAAAGAACCAATGCTTTTATAAACATAATGGCCACTAATAATCCTAGAATAGTAAATATAAAATTACCAACAATTTCTAAGTTTATCTGCATACCAATTGTAACAAAGAAAATACCTAAAAGAATGTCTCTAAAGGGAACAAGGTCAGCCTCAACACGATAGCGATATTTTGTTTCAGCAATGGTCATACCAGCAAGAAATGCTCCAAGAGAGTATGAGAAGCCAAGAAACTCTGCTAAAAAAGAGGAAGCAATAACAATTAAAATAACCGAAGCTAAAAATATCTCTTCTGACTCAGAAGTTGTTACCCAATTGAAAAAACGTTCAATAAAATACTTACCAACAATAAATAAACTTACGAAAACAAGTACAGCAGAAATTACTGTTTCTAAGAGTAATGCTGAGACAGAAGAAGTTGTTGAAGTAAAAATTGAAATCATTAAGAGCATAGGAATAACGGCTAAGTCTTGAAAAAGTAGTATTCCTAAAACCACACGTCCATAACCAGTATGTATGTCACCA
This sequence comes from uncultured Sulfurovum sp., assembly GCA_902727905.1. Classification (GTDB taxonomy): domain Bacteria; phylum Campylobacterota; class Campylobacteria; order Campylobacterales; family Sulfurovaceae; genus UBA1140. Next base: position 2,049 of record CACVAR010000265.1, read on the forward strand.
TTTTCATTTAAAATTTTTAGAACAATGGCTGTAGAAGAAAGAGATAGTGCCATTCCAATAACAATCGCATTTTTAAGTGTAATATCAAAAAAAGTAAACGCTAAAAAAGTAAACAGTAACCCTGAAAGAATAACCTGTAATGCCCCATAGACAAAAACTTCTTTTTTCATAGCACGCATATGACTAATTGAAAATTCAAGTCCAATCGTGAACATCAAAAAAACAATACCAAATTCTGCTAAATGGGCTAAGGTTTCTTTTGAAGAGTCACCAAAATAAAATATTTGAGCAATAAGAAAACCAGTAAGTATATACCCTATTACCGTTGGTATATTAAACTTTTTTAAATATACATTAATAATAGTAGCAAGACTAATTGTAACCACTAAGCCTATTAAAAGATGATCCATACAATATTTCTCCCTATCGTTATCTTTAAATATATTATCTAATTGCTAAATTTCTAACAAAAAAATATAAAAAAAGATAATGAAAATCATTATGTTTCATTATTACACTATTTTACTTTAGCCTTAAATAGCATACGAACTTTTACTTGAGATGCTAATAAAGAATTTACATACACTAAATTGAATATGTAACTTCTTCAAAATGAAATATTTTATTCCCACTCAATCGTCGCTGGTGGCTTTGAAGAGATATCATAAACTACTCTGTTAATTCCATCAATTTCATTGATAATTCTACGGCTAATTCCCTCTAAAACATCATGAGGAATATGTGCAAACGTTGCTGTCATACCATCAACTGACTCTACCATTCTTACACACACTGTATTGTCATAGGTACGATTATCACCCATAACCCCTACAGACTGAACATTTAAAAGTACAGTAAATGCTTGCCAAACTTTGTCATAGTATCCAGTTGCACGTAATTCTTCTTGCATAATGGCATCTGACTCACGAATAAGATGTAAACCATCTTCGGTAACAGCACCCATCGTACGAATAGCAAGACCTGGTCCAGGAAATGGATGACGACCAATCATGTTTGTAGGAAGTCCAAGCTCAAGACCAAGTTTACGAACCTCATCTTTAAAAATCTCTCTAAGTGGTTCAACCAATTCAAATGTCATCCAATCTGGAAGACCTCCCACATTGTGGTGAGACTTAATGGTTTTAGAAGGTCCTTTTACTGAAACAGACTCAATAACATCCGTATAAAGTGTACCTTGTGCTAAAAATTCAACATCCGTATGTTTTTTTGCTTCTTTATCAAATACTTCAATAAACTTCTCACCAATGGCTTTACGCTTCGTTTCAGGGTCAGAAACACCTTCAAGTGCAGCCATAAACTCTTTTTTAGCATCCACGGTAATCAATGGAATGTCTAAAAGTTTAAACATATTTTGAACATCTTCAGCTTCATTTTTACGCAGTAACCCTTGGTCTACAAACACACAAATAAGCTGTTCTTTTGGAAGTGCTTCATTTAACATTGCAGCAACAACCGAAGAGTCAACCCCACCCGAAACACCACAAAGTACTTTTTTGTCTCCAACTTGCGCTTTAATGGTTGATATTTTCTCTTTAGCAAATCCACCCATGTTCCAAGTACTGTCACAACCACAAATGTGCTTTGCAAAGTTTTTAAGTAGTTTTGTTCCTTCTACAGAATGATGAACCTCTGGGTGAAATTGAAATGCATAAAGTTTTTGCTCTACATTCGCAATAGCAGCATAAGGAGAGTTCTCAGAAGTACCAATCACTTCAAAACCATCTGGAATCTTCTCTGCTCTGTCTCCATGAGACATCCAAACTACTTCATCCGTATTCATACCTGCGAAAATAGCAGACGAAGTAATACTAAGTTTTGCTTTTCCATACTCATGATGATCAGCAGGTACAACTTCTCCTCCATAACGCTGAGTCATAAGTTGCATACCATAACAAATACCCATAATAGGCACACCAAGGGACCAAACGCCCTCTTCTGGTTTATAAGCATCTTCAGCATAAACAGAAGCTGGACCACCTGATAAAATAATCCCTTGAGGCTTACGTGCTTTAATATTTGCAATATTTTCTCTATAAGGCACTACTTCACAGTAAA
>CACVAR010000266.1 GCA_902727905.1 uncultured Sulfurovum sp.
CAACTACGATACTTGCTTATAAAGGTAAGGATAATGCAGTTATAGGTGGTGACGGTCAAGTAAGTTTTGGTGACACCATTTTAAAAGGAAATGCAACGAAAATTCGTTCCCTCTATAAAGGTCAAATTCTTGCAGGTTTTGCAGGAAGTACAGCTGATGCTTTTAACCTTTTTGATATGTTTGAAGAGATTTTAAATGACAAAAAAGGTGACATACTAAAGTCTGTTATAGAATTTTCTAAACGATGGCGAAAAGACAAGCATTTACGACAACTTGAAGCAATGATGTTGGTTCTAAATAAAGAGCATATCTTTATTTTAACTGGTACAGGAGATGTTGTTGAACCAGAAGATGGGAAAATTGCATCTATTGGCTCTGGTGGAAATTATGCCATTTCTGCTGCAAGAGCTTTAGACAAACATGCTGATATGACAGCCAAAGAGTTGGTTAGAGAGTCTTTAACCATTGCTGGTGAAATTTGTATTTATACCAACACAAATATTAAACTATTGGAGCTTTAATTGACAAATGTTATTCCAACAAATTTAACCCCCAAAGAAATCGTTAGCTTTTTAGATAAGTATGTCATTGGGCAAGGTAATGCTAAAAAAACCATAGCTGTAGCACTGCGTAACCGTTATAGACGTTTACAGTTAAATGATGAAATGCAACGTGATGTAATGCCTAAAAATATTTTAATGATAGGGAGTACAGGGGTGGGTAAAACAGAAATTGCACGTCGTCTCTCTACCATGATGCGTTTGCCTTTTGTCAAAGTGGAAGCAAGTAAATTTACCGAAGTAGGTTTTGTAGGTCGTGATGTTGAGTCTATGATTCGTGATTTAGCAGCCAATGCATTAAATTTGGTGCGTGAAGAACAAAATGACTTAAATGGTGAAAAGATTGAAGCTTATATTGAAAATAAAATCATTGAAAAACTTTTACCACCTCTTCCTACTGGTGCAAGCGAGCAAAAACAGGCTGACTATGAAACTTCATTTAGCAAAATGCAAGTAAAGTTTAGAAAAGGTGAACTAGACCATTTAATGATAGAAGTAGACATGCCAAGCCCTAGCATAGATGTTATGGGTGCAGGTGGAAATATTCCTCCTGAGATGGCACAAGTGCAAGAGTCTATTATTAAAGTTATTGGTGGAATGAACAAAAAAGAGAAGAAAAAAGAAGTTACGGTTAAACAAGCTAAGTCTATTTTAGCAACAGAAGCCAGTGCTGAACTTTTTGATGAAGAGAAGCTAAAAGATTTGGCTTTGAAGAAAATTGAAGAGGGGGGAATTGTTTTTATTGATGAAATAGATAAAATTGCCGTTCCTGCTAACTCTTCTTCGCGTCAAGACCCAAGTAAAGAAGGGGTACAAAGAGATTTACTTCCTATTGTCGAGGGTTCAAATGTTCAGACCCGTATTGGTATGGTTAAAACCGATCATATTCTTTTCATTTCTGCTGGTGCTTTTCATTTGTCTAAACCATCGGATCTTATTCCTGAACTTCAGGGGCGTTTTCCTTTACGTGTTGAATTGGATTCTTTAGATGCTGAAGCACTGTATAGAATTTTAACAGAACCAAAAAATTCGCTGATTAAACAGTACGTGGCACTTTTAGGTGTTGAAAATGTTGAACTTATTTTTGAAGAAGAGGCATTACGAGCCATTGCAAAATACTCTGCAACTGCCAATGAGAAAACAGAAGACATTGGTGCTAGAAGATTGCATACAATTATGGAAAAAATCGTTGAAGACATCTCATTTAATGCCGATGAGTTTGCTGGTCAAACCATAACCATTGATATTAAACTCATTGATGAAAAACTTGAAAAAGTTGTTGATGATGAAGATACAACTAGGTACATTCTTTAAGAACATACTTTTATAGTATTTACGCTCTTTTTATGCTTTCATAGCCTCTAACTCAGCATGGATTTGTTCTATGTTGAGCCTGTCAGTGGCTATTTTTTCTTTTTCTCTCAATAATTTTTTTTGTCCATAATAATTACTCAGAACAAATAAAACAAGCGATATGGCAGACATTGACATGGAGGTTAATTTTATGTAATTTAGGCTTAATTTGTCATGACAGATGGAACCACAGAGATTGAGTATGAATTGAGGTTCTAAAGAAGAGAGAAAAAAAAGCACAGTGCTAACGATAAAAAGTAAAAAGTAAAAAGTTTTAAAGTACATAAGATATCCGAATTTAATTTTATTAAGCATATTATAACAAAAATAACCAAATAGTTTTATGGGAAAAAAAGTGAATACAATTTTCACTTTTAATGTTTTTTTCAGTTTTATTTAAATATTATTCCACAATTTTTTAAAACAAGGGAAAAATTGAAAAAATTATTACTATTATTGTTGTTAAGTTACTTTTCTACTGAATTATTCGCTAAAACAGTGAGCAATTGGCGACTTAATCATGTATACAAAAAAGTTTCGAAAAAGACAAATATCAATAAAAAAGCATTAAAAAATGCTTTTGCGTTCTATAAAAAGAATCAAAAGAAAAAAAAACTTTCATCGAAGTATTTAGCCATTGCAGATTATACGAAGTCAGCAAAGCATAAACGGCTTTATATTATTAATTTACAAAAAGGCTCTGTCTATCGATATAAAATAGCTCATGGTAAATATTCAGGTAGCATAGGGGGAAAAGTTAGAAAATCAAGTAACAAACGAAATTCTAAAATGACCCCTTATGGATTTTTTAAAGTAGGAACAAAAGTAGGACGAACAAAGAAGAAAAATTATCGTTATCTAAATGTCCAAGGCTTACAATGGTCCAATAAAAAAGTTGGTTATCCTTCAAGAAAAGGGGGAAGAGATGTTATTATTCACCCTGCAAAATATGTTAATAGAGGAGGTCGAAGTCATGGTTGTTTTGCCATACGCCCTCAGGATAAAAAAAATGTTTTTGCAAAATTAAAAAAAGCACTCTTATATAGCTATACGGGTAGATAGAATGGAAAATAATGAAAGTAGTCATTGATTTAATAGAAGACATTAGAGATAGTATTAACAACAACGTAAGCTATACAGTAGCAGGGATGTTACTTAAAGAGGATGAACAAAATAAAAAGAATCTCATTTATGCAGGTGAAGCTTCCGTAGCTTCATTTCATGTTGATGAGATTTCAAGAGAGTTGATTTTCACCGTGAACAAAAATGAAAAAGCACTTGAAATAGGGGAGTTAGTAAAACATTTACTTATTATGAGTATGGATAAAATGATGTATGAAGTGAAACTTTTCGTGAGTGATGAACATGCTCCACAAGAGTTGGTTGGTTTCGGTTTTAACGCTACTGATGCTAAATATGCTCTATTCATTATGGCATAACCACCATTTAGATAAAATGTCAAACTATTTTAATTTAAGGGTTTAGTATGTCAGTTAAATGTGCATTTTTATTTGCAGGTCAAGGTTCTCAAAAAATGGGAATGGGAAAAGATTTTTTTGAAAATTCAGATGTTGCAAAACAGATGATAGCTGATGCAAGTGAGCGTACAGGAATAGACTTTGAGAATCTTCTTTTTGAAGAAAATGACAACTTAGGTCAAACAGAGTTTACACAACCAGCTATTTTGTTAGTAGCTACAATTGCTCATAAATTGTTTACCGATGCAACAGAGATTAAACCAACAATTACCATGGGACATTCACTGGGTGAGTTTTCTGCTTTAGTAGCTGCTGGGGCTTTAGATGCTATTGATGCTGTGGAGTTAGTAAACTTACGTGGTAAACTAATGGCTGATGCTTGTTCAAAACAAGAAGTGGGAATGATGGTTTCTTTAGGACTTTCAGATGAAGTAGTAGAAACTATTTGTGAAGAGCAAAGAGCAGCTGGACTTCAAGTTTGGGCTGTTAATTATAATTCTGATGGTCAGATTGTTATTGCTGGGATTAAAAAAGATTTAGAAGTTTTAGTGCCTATTTTAAAAGAAGCAAAAGCAAAAAGAGCCATGTTGCTTGACATGTCGGTAGCTTCACACTGTCCTTTACTTCAAGAGGCTGTTGAGCCACTTTCAAAGAAGTTAAATGAGATGATTAGAGATGAGTTTGTTGCTCCTGTTATTTCAAATGTTACAGCAAATG
>CACVAR010000267.1:0-1590 GCA_902727905.1 uncultured Sulfurovum sp.
TTTTTAAATGATGGCACTTATCAAGACAAACTATATTTTATTCCTCAAAAAGAAGATTGGCTAATAGAAGCGCAGTATTGTGAGTTTTGGTATAAGCATCTTGAAACTACTCAAAAAATAAAAAAATATTTTGACAAAAGCATTTCCCAATTAGTATGGGTTAAAGAAGGAAATCACTACAGTAGAATGTTTATTTTAAAATAAAAAAGTTAGCATTTACTTTTATTTTGGCTATAATCTAAATTATGCAACCAAATCCTAACAGAAGATTCATAAGTCCAAGCTCGCAAAAATGTTCCGTAGAAAACAAACCTTGTAGCTATGTTGAAGGTCAAAAAATGACCATGAACCATCGACAAGCTGATGTGGTAAGCAAAACATTTGTTACTAAAGTAATTCAACATGGTTGGAAAAGATTTGGGCGTGATTATGTTTATCCAGAATGTAGTGATTGTAATGCCTGTAAAAATCTTCGTATTAAAGTTTCTGACTATAAATATTCAAAGTCTGAACGTAAAATAATCAATCGAAATGACGACACTAAAATAGTCATAAAAGAACCAAGTATTAGCCCTGAACACCTTGAACTCTATAATAAATACCATGCTTATAAAGCTAAAAAAGATGGCTGGGGGTATCAACAGATGAGTCGACTTGATTATTATCAGAAATTTATTGATGGTGCATATGACTTTGGAAAAGAGCTTCGTTACTATATAGATGACAAACTTGTATGTGTTGACCTTATTGATATATTAGATGATGGAATCTCTGCTGTTTATTGTTACTATGACCCTGATTATCCTCGATTTTCTTTAGGAACCTATTCATTACTGTATGAAATTAATTTAGCAGAAAACTTAGGACTTGATTGGGTTTATTTAGGCTATTGGATTGATGGATATAAAGCTTTTGAATATAAAGAAAAGTTTCAACCTTTAGAGATACTTGACAACTACCCAAGTATGGTTGATAAACCAGAGTGGAAACCTTTTAAAGGTTAAAAAACTATTTACCTTGTAAAAAGTTCTGCTCTATATTTACCAAAATAGGATTTTGTTGCTTAAACTCTTCATCTGAAAATACAAAACGAAAATTATCCATGTATTCTACTAAAATTTCATAGGCTTCACGTATCTCTTGAAACTTTTCTGTTGAGCCACCCTCCATGTCGGGATGATACTTCTTTGAAAGTTTCAAGTACTTCTTGCGCACATCTTCTTTTGTTCTTAAAGAAATAAGCTCCAAACTCTCAACAGCAGCTTGAAATTCAGAAAGAGAAACTTGATGCATCTACTACACCTACTAATCTAACTTAAGTACAGCCATAAATGCTTCTTGTGGAACATTCACCGAACCAATGGCTTTCATACGTTTTTTACCAGCTTTTTGTTTGTCGAGTAGTTTACGTTTACGGGTAATGTCTCCACCATAACATTTTGCTGTTACGTTTTTACCTGTAGACTTCACGTTTGTTCTCGCAATAATTTCACTACCAATACTCGCTTGGATAGCAACCTCAAAAAGCTGTCTAGGAATAAGCTCTTTAAGTGAGTTTACAAAGGCTAAACCTTTGGTTCTTGCACTCTC
>CACVAR010000267.1:1690-9417 GCA_902727905.1 uncultured Sulfurovum sp.
TAAATACCTGCAAAAACAAAAGGTTTCGCTGGTTCAAAACCATCAATATGTTCAGCTGTAGGATTTTTAGCATCGGTTACCGTGTCCCCTACTTGTAAACCATCTACTGTTTTCTGACCTGTTACAACAATACCAATTTCACCCGTTTTAATCGCCGATGTTTTAATAGGAGCAATAGGATTTGGATACATTAAGTCCAAAACCACATGCTCTTCTTTGGTACTCATAATCTTAACTTTTTGACCTTTTTCAATGCTACCTTCGTAAACACGAACCAATGCCAAAGCACCTAAGTAGTTGTCAAACCAAGAATCATAAATCAGTGCTTTTGTTGAAGCATCTGCATCACCAGAGGGTGCAGGAACACGATCAACAATGGCATCAATAAGTTCAGGAACCCCTAGCCCTGTTTTGGCTGAAACCAAAGAGTGTTCAGTACAATCAATCCCAATGGCATCTTCAACCTCTTCCAGTACTCTCTCTGGTTCAGCAGCAGGTAAATCAATCTTATTAACCACAGGAAGTAATTCTAAGTCATTGTCCATCGCAATGTAAACATTGGCAATGGTTTGTGCTTCAACTCCTTGAGCAGCATCAATAATAAGTAATGCACCTTCAGAAGAAGCCAAAGAACGACTCACTTCATAAGAAAAGTCAACGTGACCTGGAGTGTCAATAAGGTTTAGAATATAATGTTCACCATCACGTTCATAGTCTAAACGAACCGACTGTGCTTTAATCGTAATACCACGCTCTTTTTCAATGTCCATTGTATCCATAACCTGTGCTGACATTTTACGGTCAACAACAGCATTACACTCTTGAATGATTCTATCAGCTAAGGTAGACTTACCATGGTCAATATGGGCAATAATCGAAAAGTTACGAATATTTTTCTGAGGAACGTTAAAGTCTGACATTAGTTTGCCGTTCCAAAAATTGAGTTAACACTTTCATTGTGATAAACACGACGAATTACTTCTGCTAACATCCCTCCTGTTGAAAGGACTTTAATTTTATCACATTTATTAGCACTTTCAGTAGTAGCAATGGTATCTGTGATTACCAATTCATCTAACTCACCTTTTTGAATACGCTCATAAGCAGGTCCAGAAAGTACAGGGTGCGTACAACATGCCATAACTGAGTTAGCTCCAAGATTTTTAAGTGCTGCTGCTGCTTTTACCATGGTTCCTGCTGTATCAATCATGTCATCAATCATAATGACATCTTTTCCTTCAACATCACCAATAATATTCATAACTTCAGACTCATTCGCCTTTTCACGTCTTTTATCAACAATGACCATATCAAGACCTAATGACTTAGCAAAATATCTAGCACGAGCAACCCCACCAATATCAGGACTGGCAATCACAGGATTTTTAAAATTCTTAGACTGAATATACTCTTTAAATAATATAGCCCCATAAAGGTTATCAACAGGAATATCAAAGAAACCTTGAATCTGTGAAGCATGAAGATCAATGGTAATCATACGTGTAATCCCAGCTGTCTGCATAAGGTTAGCAACAAGCTTTGCTGAGATTGGTACTCTTGGTTCAGCTTTTCTATCTTGTCTTGCATAGCCATAATAAGGAACAACAGCTGTAATAGACTTAGCTGATGAACGTTTAAGTGCATCTGTCATAATGAGTAGTTCCATTAAGTTTGCATTTGCTGGTGCTGATGTTGGTTGGATAATAAAAACATCTTTACCACGCACACTCTCTTCAATTTTAACGTTAATTTCACCGTCAGAAAACTTTTTAATGCGTGCCTCTGCAAGTGGTAAGTCTAAGTGTTTTGAAATTTTTTGAGCAAGTTCTGGATTGGCTGTACCAGAAAAAAGCATGTACCCTCTCATTTGGATCCCTTGATATGTTAGATAATACGCGAATTCTACCAATATTTGACTAATAATGTGATGAGAGTACTGTAAGACTCTTTTCGCTAAAATAAATTACTGTAAAAATGAGAAGGAATCATAATGTTTAATTTACTTATAGCCCTAATAACTGGCGTACTAATAGGCTGGAACTTTCATGCTTTTTACACACAGCTTAACCCTCCTAAGATTCTTAAAAATGATATTAATATTTCCAAACTTTCCCAAGAAGAAATAATAGCCGAACCAATACCCCAAATAGAACCCATACCAAAAGCTGTTGAAGTCATTAAAACTCTTCCAATAGCAAAGGAAGTAGTTACTGAAAAAGTAGTTACTGTAGAAAAAAATATATCTCAACCAGCTATTCTAATCGGAGAGAACTTTTATACACTTTTAAAAAACAATCTTTTTTCTGATGCAATGACACTCTACATAGATGCAAAAGATACAAAGTTATCACTTTACCGAGTAGCACTACTTGAGTACTTTGAAGAAAAAATTCAGACAAACCCTCAAATAGCCATTGAACAGATGCTTGAACTTCATGAACTTGAACCTAAGAACCTTAAAGTTAATGAGGAACAATTACATGATATAGAGTACAATGATAACCCAACAGAACAAGCAACAGAACTGTTAAAATTGATTAAGCAAATCTATGAAAAGAAACCAGCTTATAAACATAAAATCCCTCTTCAAAAAGTAGGAGACCATTATAGTGTAGAGGTACAAATAAATGATACTACCCTTGTTCTACTACTAGATACAGGAGCAACCCTTACGATGGTTAATGAGAGTAAGCTTCCTTTACTAACAATACTTAAAGAAAATATTGTTTTAACCACAGCAGGTGGTAAAATCAATGCACAACTTCAAGAGGCAGATGCATTTAACGTAGGGAATATTGAATTAAGCAAGTTTCAAATTGTCTCATCAGCTTTTGAACAAGAGAAAGCTGATGGATTATTAGGAATGAACTTCTTTAAAAAGTTTAAGTTCAAAATTGACCAAGAGAAAGATATTTTACACCTCTCTTCAAAAGAAGAAGTAGCTTTATAGTAAGCTACTTTACAGCCTTTCCAAGATCCCACATAGGCATAAAAATTCCCAGTGCCATTAAAAGTACCAGTCCTGCAATAAAGAAAAGCATAATAGGTTCAATGTAAGCAGCTAAGTTATCAATTAGATCCTGAAAACGTGAATCATAATATTCAGTAACTTTTCCAAGCATAGCATCTAACTGACCTCCTGTTTCTCCTGCTCTTATCATCTGGAGTAACATATTTTCAAAAAGCTCAGTCTGTTCAAATGCATCTGAAAGTGAAATACCTCTAGAAATATTCGCATTAACCGTTAAAAGCTTCTCTTTTATATAGGAATTATCAACCATATCAACAGCTGTATCCAATGCTTCAGAGACAGGAATACCTGACTTTACAAGCTCACCAAATACTAAAGTATATTTATGCATTGTTGAGAAAAAAATAATTTTATGAATCAAATAAAACTTGGGGTGTACTAAAATTTTATCAACTTTATATTTAAATTGTTTATTATTTTTATATTGTTTCAATGCTATGAAAACAATGGAGGCTAGCACTGCTAAAACATAAATTCCATAGTTATTTAAAACATCTTCCAAGAAAAGAAGAATCTGTGTTGGTACTGGTAGTGCTGTATCAAACTTTTCAAACATCTCTTTAAACTTAGGAACAACCACCATAATCAAAATGGTAAAAGCAACACCCATTGCAGCAAATGTAATCAATGGTGTACGAATGGCTTTTTTAAACTTTTTTAAATTGTCTCGAATATCTTCTAAAATATGCGCTAATTTTGCATAAGAACCTGCAATGTTACCGGTCTTCTCTCCAAGATTTGTCATGGCAATGGCGATATGTCCAAACTCTTCTCTATAAGGTTCAATAGAATCAGCAATACTTTTACCAGCATTAATATCTGAAGCAATGTTTTCATAAATCTTTTTCAGCTTTGGATTTTCTGCATTAGCAGCAACTTCCGTAATGGCATCATGAATAGAAATTCCAGCATCTGTCATAACAGCTATTTGTCGTATGGCTGCAATTTTATTGTTTAAGTCTATTTTTGGTTCAAAAGATTTTTTAAATTCTCCAAGTAAATTATTCATTTGTGCACCTGAAGGTGCTGAGGTTTCAACAGCACGCTGAACAATTTTACCGGGGTTGTTTTTTTTAGCTATCTTAACAGCAGAGACTTTATTCATCGCTTCAACAGTCTGTATGCTTTTTTTTCCTTTTGCGAGGATGGTCACATTAAAATACTTCATCTTATGCTCTCGCCACTCTAATAATCTCTTCTACGGTTGTTTTACCTTCTCTTGCCTTTCTTAAACCATCTTGGAACATAGAAAAAAAGTCTTCTTTTATGGCTTGTTTTTCAAGTTCATCTTTGGTTGCACCATTCGCTATCATAGTTGATAAAATATCTGAAATAGGTAAAACTTCCGAAATCATCTCTCGCCCAACATAACCAGAACCATTACAAACAGGACAACCTTTTCCAACGTAAAACTTGGAATTTTCAGGAACAAACTTTTTAATATCTCTTAAAAGTACTGGAGATAATACTGCCTCTTCTTTACAAGATTGACAAATCTTACGGACCAAACGCTGACCTTGAATCGCAACAACAGCACCTGAGATTAAATAAGATTCAATCCCCATGTCTAACATACGTCCAATAGCAGAAACAGCTGAGTTAGTATGCAGTGTAGAAATAACCATATGTCCAGTTAAAGCAGCTTGAATGGCAATACGTAAAGTCTCTTGATCACGAATCTCCCCAATCATAATCTTATCTGGATCTTGTCTCAAAATAGAACGCAGTGCAGCTGGAAAGTCTAAACCTGAACTGGCATTGATCTGTACTTGCTGGATACCATCCATTTGGTACTCAACAGGATCTTCAACCGTAATGGTCTTATCCTTAACATCTTTAATTTCATTTAATGCACCATATAAGGTAGTAGTCTTACCAGAACCCGTAGGTCCTGTAACCAACACAATTCCATAAGGAGCATGAATACCTTTTAAGAACTTTTTATATGAAATGGCATTCATACCAGCATCTTCTAGTTGTACTAATGCCTTAGTTTTGTCAAGTACCCTCATAACAATCGACTCACCAAACATTGTTGGTAAGGTTGAAACCCTAAAATCAAAAACACGCCCATTTACAATTTTTGTAAATCGTCCATCTTGTGGTTTTCTCTTTTCTGCAATGTCAAGGTTTGACAAAAGTTTCATACGTGAAGAGAGAGGAGAAAATATAATGTGTTCTGTTCTAAAGTTCTCTTGTAACATACCATCAATTCTATAACGAACAATACAATGTTTTTCTGTGGCCTCAATGTGTAAATCACTTGCACCCTTGTCAATGGCAGACGACAAAATAAGCTCAATTAATTTTAAAACAGCTGGCGACTCATCTGTAGGGCTTTCAGCTCCACCTTGTTCTAAATCTGTTTTAATATTTAGAGAATACTCTTCAACTTTTTCATGCTCATGTAGTCTTCCAAGCACTTGTGTAATAATTTCCTTACGCCCTAAAGCAACCTCCATAATTTTTCCATGAAAAAAACGTTCTATAGCGCCTTTAGCTTCAAAATCACCAGGGTTTTCAAAAGCAACCGTTACTTGATCATCTTCAACATATAAGGGAAGTACATTATAACGTATGAGTTGCTTCAAGGGTAAACGTTTAATTAATTTATAATCAATATCTACATCTGGAATATCAATATACTTAACCCCTAAACGCTCAGCTTGTTTCTTTAACAATACAGTAGTGTCAATACCAGCAATACCTTCCAAATCATTCAACTGAATACTTTGTAATCGTAATGACTGAAGTAGTACTTCTTCCATCTTATCATATTGAATTAAACGTACCTTCAAAAGATTGACAATGCTTAGTTTCTCTTCTGAGTATTTATTTATAAAAAGTTTTAATTTTGCTTCTTCTAATACATTTTCTTTAATGAGTAAGTCTATAATTTTTTGCATCTTCTCTCCTATTTATAACGATAACGATGTATAAACTTACCATCTTTATAGCTATCTATAATCATAAATTTTTCTTTTTTCTTGTTCTCTTCAATATAAAGTTGATATTTCATCTCTTTTTTTTCTACATCTTTAAAAGTATAAATGTCATCTTTGATGACATACTCTTTGTTAGTATAAAGCTTAAAAATCTTAGAAAGAATAAAATTGGTGTTAGGTAAATTCAAACTTGTTAACGATACCTTGTCTACTAACGCTTGTCGTAATAAATTTTTTTGTAATAAAATTGTTGAAAAATAAGCTGAGTTGGCTCTTGCATCTTTAGTCTCTTTTAAACGTAACATAGGCGTAGCAATACGATAAATTTTATCAGTTTCTAAACAAGAGAGTCCATAAAGTGTTAAATAGTTCTCTGAGTTTTGATTTCTCTTTTTATAAAAATGCTTAACAGCATAATCACATGCTTTATCGTATTCTTGTTTTTCATAAAGTTTATATAAAGTGGAAAGGTTTGATGAGAACAAAAAAGCCGTTGTCATCAATAAAAGTAATATTATATTTTTCATTATATTTTTCCAGTTTTAATTTGCCCTATAACTCTTTTAGCTTTATCTGATTGACTCTTTTTATAATAGCTCACTAAAATTTTCAGCGCTTCTTCTTTTTTACCTAATTTTGCTTTGGACTTAGCAAACAGTAACCAACTTTCTTCTAAAGAACTATCTAGCTTATTAGCTGACAATGCCCACTTTTCTGCCTCTTTATACTGTCCACTTTTATAATAAGACCTAGAAAGAATTACTGCTTCTCTTGGATTCTTAGACTTACGAAACTTTTCTTTTATGGTGTCAAGATAATTTACTGAAGTCGTTTCAAATTTCATTTTCTTAGTTTTATGAGGTACTGATTCTACTCTTCTTTCACTTTTACTAATGACAGCTAACTCTTTTGCTGTTAAATAGGTATTTGGTTTTGCTGCAACAACATTGGATGAATTTTTAGGTTTAGCCCTTCGCTTTGTCTCTCTGATACGTTCTTCTTTTTCCATATCAATAACAGGTATAATAGGTGCTAAAGCTAAAGCATCAAGGATTTCTTTTTGTTCTACAACTTCTACCTCAGACTTCTCTTTTACAACGGGTGTTTTTGCTACAGCTTCAATAGGTTTTTCTTGTATAGAGCTATTTGCTTCTAAACTAACACCTAGAACATTTGTTGCTTTTTCTGATAGTGGGATGGAAAAAAATGAAACTGACTTGCTATCATAAAGATAGTAAGAGCCACCAACTACCAAAGAAAATAGTGACAAACGCATAAGAGGTTTTAGTGTTTTCTTTACCTTATAGTTAAACCATTTTTTTTCTAATTCTTCTACTTTATTCATTTATATATCCTAATCTAATGGCTGCCATTTCAAGAATTTTTCTTGAAAATTTATTTTCAGAGATTTTTTTAGGCTCATTTTTATTATAATAGTCATAAATATCAAATATGGTATAAAGATACTTATTAGTTTCTCTAAAATTTCCATGAGTATGACTATAAATATATTTAATATCATTTTTTTTGATATTATTTGAAACTTCAACAAAACCTTTTTTAATCATCTTCTTTTGAATATAAAGTTCTAAGTCATATTCATTAGCATTTGACATTTCAATCACTTCCCAAATACGCGTTTTGAAATGTTCTTTAGCAATCACATCTTCATTCTCAGTTTTATGGAGTGTAATAACAAACTTAACCACCCTAGTGTCAGAAAGAAGACGAATTTTTTCCATAAGGGGTTC
>CACVAR010000267.1:9517-20410 GCA_902727905.1 uncultured Sulfurovum sp.
GATATTTGTTTTCTAGATAAATCAGGTGGAATGGTTCTTGAACCCGTAGTGGTTGTACTAACCGTGTCAATGGTATCAGAAATAGAAGGATTTATTTTCAAGGTAATCATACCATCATCTGAAATCTCTGGTGTAATGTCCAAAAGAATACCTGCAAAAACAGAATCAATGGTCTCACCAGTTTGCTGTGTTCCTAAACCACTACCACCTTGAAGTAATGAAGTTGACTGAATCTTATAAAAAAGTTCATTACCTACAGAAATCAAAGCAGGCTGGTTATTTAAAGTTAAGATTTTGGGATTTGAGATAGACTTTACATCCCCTTGTGTCTTTAAAAACTTAACCACATCATTAATCTTAGTTGAACCTCTAGTAATGACAGCTCCTGAACGTTTTGGCTCAGCATTTAATGTTGATGTCGTATCTCCAATAGATAAGTCACCGTCAGTTACTGCTGAAAAAGCAGAAATATTATTTTGCAGTGTACTTGCTGTTGCTAAAGACATATTTTGTAAAGAGTAGAGTTGATTCCAATCTACACCTGTGGTATAGGAGTCATCAAAAGTAACTGATAATATTTTAACATCTATTAGTACTTGATTTTTTAATTGATTATCTAAATCATCAATATAGTAAGCTACACGCTGTAATTGCTTGCTTGTACCTGTAACCGTAATCATCCCTGCTTCTGCATTGACTACAGGTGAAGGAGAAGTATAAGCGTCCTCAGGTCTATTAATTAAAGCGTGTATCTCTTTTTCAATGGTTGTCCAAAACTTAAACTCATCTGTACTCTCAATAGAAACACCTGTTTTTGAACCACTTGTTCCATCTGACCCTTGAGAAGCACCACCTTGTCCTCCTTGCATGCTACTTTGTTGTCCCTGCTGTCCCCCACTCGAACCTGAGTTTGCAATGGTTACATGAGCATTACTTGTACCTTTTCTATCTCCTGCAATATAATGTAACTTAAAAGTACGTGTTGATAAATAAGAAATTCTTAACTTATTATCATCTAATACATACGTAAGATCATTTTCTTCTAATACTGTGTCAAGAAACTCATTTAAAGATGCATTATCCATCTTTACAAAATAAAGCTTTTCTGCTAACTTCTTCTTAGCTTCCATATCAGTAACAATTAAACTTAATGCACACTCGTCAGCTAAGTTTTCAACCACATCACCTATTGTCAACTCACTGTTTAGCGTTGCTGTAAACAGTTGTGTATCACAACGATTAGCATGGGCTGATATCATTCCTAAATTTGCTAATAATGCAAAATATATAATCTTTTTTAAATTCTGTTTTAAAACTAACATTATTTATCTCCTCTATTTAACTTAATAAAATTTTTCTTTTTCTTGTCTAAACTTAATATTCTATTTTCATTAGCATTTTTTAACTCTACTGAATGAGATGAAACATAACCTATTTTATAATTTCCAATACTGTCCCCTTGCTTGTACCACTTCTTATTTATAAATGCTGCATGGTTTAAAATGGCTTTAAGTGTATAATTAACTTGGACTGGTACATCTACTGGAATATCCATGCCAACATCATCAACTACTTTCTCCTGAGGAACTCTAATGATAAAAGGATTAGCAGTTGACTCTAGTTTTGCCAAGGCAATACCTGATCGCTCTTTTTTAATTTTAGAAACCATATCTGTAATCTTTGCTGCACTTATGGAGCCTGAAAAAAGAGATGAACTCAATAAAATAATTAAAATCGATACTTTTATAATAAATATTTGCTTCATTAGTTATTTACTCCCCATACTGAAATATTGATATCTGCCGAGACAACGGTGTCATTTTTATCAAGATATAAATTTGAACCATAGATATCCGTTACCAAAACAGATTTTTCAAGTTGATTTACAAACTTAGTAATCTGTTTATACTGTCCAGAACAACCCACTTGAATTTGTAAAACATGTCCAAAACTACCATTATTATCAACATAGTGATTCTCTATATAATTAATATTAACATCTTGACTTTTTGCTTGTTTTGTAATTGAGTTTAAAAACTTAGACCAGCTCTCTTTATTGAAAAGTAAAGGTGAAAGCTCTTCCAGATTGCTTGCAATAAATGAGATATCATCATTAGCTCTATTAATAGAAATTTCTAAACTCTTAATCTCATTGGTATATTCTTGAACATAAAAATTTCTATTTCCAGCAACAGTAATACTTTGTAAATATTGCTTACTGCTATTAATACTTTTTTGTAATGATTGACTTTTTCTCTCTTCTTGCTTATATTTATCTTCAGCAAATGGATAAAAGAAGGTATAAGACATATAACCGATGACAAGTGCTAACATCCCAATCATCATCCATTTTTCATTCTCCGATTTAACTTCAAAATAATCATCTAAACTATTTAGTATATTAACTATTACTTTCATCTGTAATCAACCTTTAAAATACCACGATACATTGAATCTTTTTCATCAAGTTCAATACGTTTAATATCTATTATTCTAATTTCATTAAAGTACTGTTTTGAGACATATTTAATGTATTTAGTTATATTTTTTTCATCTTTTGAAAGTAGGTGAAAAGTAAAACTGTCATCTTTAGATAATATCTGTTCAAGATTCACAGAAAACTTCTCTAAATCTTTAGAAAATATATGTAAAAAGTTCGATTTAAATTTATAATTTACTTTCTTATTATAAATAGACGTCAATGTTTTTGCTTTTCTTTCAAACATTGCTTGTAGTCCTTTCAACTCAGTTTTATTAGCAGCAATAATTTTTTTCTTTTCTCCTAAAATACCTTTGTACTTAGTCGCTTCATCAGAGAGTAATGTATTGTCATTTGATAATTTTACATTATAAGCTTCTAAAGAATATGCTGGTACCAGATAAAACAGAGGTAAACCCAAAGCCAAAAGTGACGTTACTATAAAAGATATAATAAATTGACCACTTGCCCTTTTAGCAAAGATAGGTGCTCTAGGATACGTTGAAATATTTAAAGTTTTACTAGGCTCATCAATATAATCTAAGCCCGACTTTAGCATTAAATACTGTAATTGATCAACATACCATTCATCGTTTTTAATGTCAAAATTAAAATCTAAATTAAATGTAGGGATACCTAAATAGTTATATCCATAATCAGAAAGACCTATGATGGGACTGTTAATAGAACCTAAAAAAAGTTTTTGTATGCTTTCTATGTTATAGGCTCTTTTAGCATAAATAACAATATCATTTATTTGTAAAAAAATCTCACCAAATATCTTCATAAGATTTTGTTGATACTGAGTATTACTTGTTTTTAAACCTTCTGAATTTAAAACTTCAAAAAACTCTTCTTTATCAACTTTTTCACCAATTAAGGCACAATACTTCTCATAAATTTGCTCTAAGGAAAACTCTAAAGATTTTGAATATATAAAGTTTCCATCTTTATATATGGTTACAAATGCATCTTTCATCGTAAAGTAGATATAACAATGGGCATCTCTATTTTCAAGGACTTGATTTTTATATAATGTTTTAAAAAGTAAAGGAGCAGGAATTAATAAATCAATATATTTCGTCTCATGTAACACATCAGTAAAGTAACTGTCTACCTTATCTGGTTCTGCTATAAAAAGGTTATAAACATAAGAATCTTTATCATCATCTCTTTTCTGATAAGAAATAGCATATTCTTTCTCTTCATCTAACCCTAACTCTTCATAAGCCTTGTCAAAAAAATATCCTTCTAACTCATCGTCTGATAAGCTATAACCAACATCCAAAGAAGCAATAATCATTTCTTTATTGGTTAAGTACGAGATGGTGTAGCTTTTATCATTATAAGTTAATTGTTTTGTATTTTTAAACTCTTGATTTTTATATTCATAAAAATTTTGAACATAAGGATTTATGGTAGTTATATTCTTATATTTTTTAATTCTATTATCAATAATTGCATTTGACATAATTTTTTAATATACCATTCTTTCTTAAGATTAATATAAGTATATTCTCAAAACTATTATGAAAACCTTATTAAATTACATAATTATAGCTATAAGGCGAATATTTCACGTTATTATAACAATATATGTTAGAATTAATTTTTCATAAATTTATTAGTTTTATAATATTTATTTTAGTTTTTTCTATTAAGCTTAACTAAATATACTAATTTTTATATATTAAAATTAAAATATATTTGTTGATAATTATCTATTTATAATTGTTTCAAGGAAAACCCCCTATAATATGCTTAATAAAATCTAGGAGAACGAATGCTTCGGTTTGCCCCTTCACCAACTGGTGATATGTCTATAGCTAGCCTCAGAATTGCCATTATAAACTACTTAGTCTCTCAACAAAAAAATGACCAATTTCTAGTACGTATTGAAGACATAAATAGTAAAAAAAATATTGAAGGTAAAGATACAGAAGTAATGATGCTACTTGAAAAGTTTGCACTCAAACATAACGCTGTATTTCATCAAACTGAACACCTCAACTTACATCAAACCTTAGCATTACGTCTTTTAAAAGATGGAAAAGCCTTTGTTTGTAAATGTACAGAAGAAGAGCTTGAAACCGAAAAAAAATCTGCCAAAGAAAACTCTCTTACTTACCAATACTCTGGGCATTGTGAAAATTTAACAACAGAAGAGTACGACCTACTAAAAGTCTCTGGTGAAAAATTTGTCATACGTATTAAAAAACCTACTAAAACAATTACATATAATGACCTTATACAAGGTAATCAAAGAGCAAACCCTGATGAAATAGACTCATTTATCATTTTAGATTCAGAGAGTAAACCAACTCATAATTTTGCTTGTGCTGCTGATGATATGATGGGTAATGTTAACTTCATTATACGTGAAGATAAACATCTAATAAATACACCTAAACAGATACATATTAAAAATCTTTTAGGCTATGAAGATGAAACAAAATATGCCCATATATCTAGCCTAAAGAATAATGATGAATCTTCATCCCTCACATGGCTTTTTAAAGAAGGTTATATTCCTGATGCTATTTTAAACTATTTATTACTTCTAGGAAATGACAAAGCAACAAAAGAAATATTTACATTACCTGAAGCCATTGAGTGGTTTGAGTTAGAGAGCCTTGGTAAATCTCCAGCTAGTTTTGACATCACAAAGCTACAATTTATTAACCGTGAACATTTAAAAATGATGGATGACAGAGAATTATCAACACTGTTTGGCTTTGCTGATGCAGATATTGGTAAACTGGCTAAAGTTTATTTAAAAGAGTGTAGTACAATAAATGAATTAGAAGCTAAGATTCGTCCTATTTTTAAACCTAAGGACTTTAGTGGAGAATTCGGAGAATCAATGCAAATACTCTCCGAGCTAATTTTTCAAGCTCCTGCATTTGAAACTTTTGATAAACTAAAAGAACATCTTAGTACGAAAAGTGGTTTAAAAGATGATACACTCATAAACCCACTACGTCAACTCTTAACTGGAACAGGAAGTGGACCTGAGTTAAGTGAAATTTATCCATACATTAAATCTTACATCTTGGAGGTAGCCTCATAATGGACTTTATTTTAGCACCCTTACTTTTAATTATTCAAGTTTATATTTGGATTATTATTATTTCAGCCATTCTTTCTATATTGCAAGTTAATCCACGTCAACCAGCCGTTGAAATTATTAGACGTATAACTGAACCAGCTTTTAGTTTTGTACGTCAAAAACTTCCCTTTGTTGTCGTAGGAGGCGTAGACCTTTCTCCTTTGGTCTTAATTGTTGGATTACAACTTATTACAAGTCTTGTAACGGGTAACATTTTTCTAGCAGTTATTGGAATTTTAAGTTCAATTATCTATGCCTATATTATTCTTATTATTATTTCTGTGGTACTTTCCTATGTTTCTGTTGACCCATACAATCCTATCGTTCAACTTATTAACCGTCTAACCGAGCCTCCATTAAAGTTTATTCGCCAAAAACTTCCATTTTTAGTCATAAGTGGTATTGACTTATCACCTATTGTTCTCATCTTTGGATTACAAGCAGTCATAGCTTTACTTGGACGTCTTAGCGTAGGAATATAATGAAAAAACTTCTACTCTTTTTCCTTTTAGGACTGGCTCTTCTCCAAGCTAAGAGCTTTACTTTTAAGGAGATAGAAGTTATGCCCTCTTCTTTTGCCAAAGACTACTATACATGGCGTTTCATCTCTAAAAAAGAGACTTCAAAACAAGAAGCACTTAAAGCCTATAAATGGACCAAACGAAAAAGCCATAAACTCAAAAAAGCCATCCGAAAAAAACTTGGTTACACTCCACAAACTCCTAAAAAAAATGCCAAAAAAAAAGATCCAAAAAACTATATAATCTATCCAGCAACAGCTGCAAAAAAATCACTTAAAGAACTCCAAAAACTCCAAAATAAAATCAAAAATCAAGGAAAATATTCTGACACTTTAGACGTTATGAGTTCAGCAAATCCATTTCAACAACTAAGCCTTCAAAAAGCTTCTACTCAGTGTTATATCTTTAATGCTGTAGGTTCAAAATATCGTAAAAAGCACTTCAACCAAGCCTTTAGTCCTAGACAACTTGAACATCTCATCCATGAAAAACAATTTAACAAAAGTATTGAAAAAATCATAACAACCCCTGCACTCAATAAAACAAAAAAGTCACTTGTTTTTATGATTAGCGATAATAACTTAACCTACCAAGCAAATTTTCTTCTGGCTATTAATGCCATTGAGTTTAAACAACTCGAAGTTGCAAAAAACTTTTTAACCATAGCACGTTCCAAAACACAGTACCAAAGTAAATTTGACCAAGTTGATTTTTGGTTATATCAAATTACAAACCAACATCAATACCTAAATGCTTTACTTAAAAGTCATGATATAAATATTTATACACTAAAAGCAAGAGATATTTTAAATAAGCCTTATCCTAAAGTTGAGTCACCAGAACTGGCATTTAAAACACTTGAAAATTTTGATGTTACCAATCCTATTGACTGGGAACACCTTAAGCTTGAAGTAAAAAATAAACCAAATGACTTAGAAGCCCTTGCACAAAAATATAAAAGTTCTGAAACACTTGGTATCTATAGCTATTTAAAAGAAAAAGAGAGTAAGTATAAAGTAGCGTATTATCCTATGCCTTACCCACTAGCAATGTGGGGGTTTAAAAAAGAGCGTATAGCCCTACTCTATGCTATAGCAAGACAAGAGAGCCGTTTCATTCCAGCTTCTGTTTCACCTTCTTATGCTTTAGGAATGATGCAAATCATGCCTTTTCTTATTAAACATTTAGCAAAAGAAAGAGGTCAGAAGATTGATTTAAATGAAATGTTTAATCCCTATTTGGCTGTTAATTATGCTAACCAACATTTAGACTATCTAAATAAATGGCTCTACAATCCACTTTTAGTAGCTTATGCCTACAATGGAGGAATTGGATTTACAAAGCGTACCATTAGGAGTTCTCACATGTTTAAAAAAGGAAAATATGAACCTTTTTTAAGTATGGAGCTTGTGGACTATTCAGAAGCAAGAGAATATGGTAAAAAGGTCTTAACCAACTATGTTATTTATTTGAACCTACTAGGGATTCAAACAAGGGTTTCTCCCCTTTTGAATAGTTTAGAATATCCTTCCCAAAGCGATCGTTTTCGAAAATAAGAGTAAAATCGTTTGTAGGTGACTTTTTAAACTTTACTTTATAATAAGTACTCCAATTATCAACCATAGGCATTTCATAACGTAAAGGGTCATCATTCTCTAACTCTATAACTTCAATGGGTGCTAAACCATTTAAAGTTAACGAGTAACCTTTTGTATTAAACTTATGTTTCTCACTGTTTTGAATATAAACACCAATAAAAAAATATTCAGCATCTTGCATTTTATTTAGAAATCGTTTTTTACAATTTCTTTCTTCAAAAACTGGATTCAAATAGGTAGCTGTTAAAAGTGCCTTAGTCTCAAACGAAGCTATAAGCTGTGCTTTTTGAGTATTTATTAAGCTGTTATGGAAGATGTCATCTTTTGTAAAAAGCTGCCCAAAATCAGACTTATCTCTAACTTTACACTCTTCTTTTTTTGCAGAACATCCAGCCATTACAAATACTGCTATAAGAAGTAAAATATTTTTATACATGAGTTATTAACCTTTAAATTTGACCCATTTTAACATATTTAGTATAAACTTTTATGTATAATTTACTTTATACACCAAGGAGTATTATGAAACGTTTTGCTGTTGCTTTTACTGGTCCATCAGGTTCGGGAAAAACTACGCTTGTTGAAAAAATTTCTAATGTTTTAATCCAACAAAAAGAAGTTGCCATTATCAAACATGACCCCAAAGATAAAGCAATATTTGACACAGAAGGTAAAGACAGTCACACACTTTCACAAACTGGTGCAGAGGTCGTTATAACTTCGCCTACGCGAACTACTTATTTCTCACAACGGAATAAAGAGTTAGAAGAGATTATTAGACTATTCAATCACTTCGACATTCTCCTTGTTGAAGGTCTAAAAACGCTTCCTCTACCTCGTATTGCTATTTTTAGAAATAGCATTGAAGAGAGTTATCTAAGCTGTTCAGAGGCTATAGCCATTGATCAAACCATTAATATAAGTGAATACAATATCCCTGAAAATATTGATATTTTAGATTTAAATAATACTACTCAAGTCATCGAGTGGATAAACAAACATGCTAAGGAAGTATAGTGAACGATATATTTAAAACCATTAAACAAGTTGCTTTTGAAATTGACCATGCCATTAAGACATCGGACCTTGGGTACTCTGACTCTGAAAACTCTTCAGGAGAAGATCAACTTAAATTAGATGTACAATCAGACCTTATCATTGAAAAAGCATTTGCAACAGTATCCTCTGTAAAAGCACTTGTAAGTGAAGAAAAAGAAGGGGTGTTAGAACTTTCTCCAAGTGGTAAATATACGGTTTGTTATGATCCTCTTGATGGTTCAAGCCTTGTTGATGTTAACCTTTCGGTTGGATCTATCTTTGGTATCTATGAAGGTGAGTTAGAAGGTAAAAACCTTGTTGCCTCTGCTTACGTTGTCTATGGACCAAGAGTTGAGCTTGTGGTGGCTACTAGAAATACTAAGCCTACACTTTCAAGAGTGATTGCTGGTGAATTTAAAGAGATTGGTGAAATTAACATGAATGAAAAAGGTAAACTAAATGCTTCTGGGGGAACACAGCAGAATTGGTCAACAACGCATAAAACATTTATTGACAAATTATTCTCAGAAGGTTATCGTTTACGTTATTCAGGGGGTATGGTTCCAGACTTACACCAAATCATGCTTAAAGGTGGAGGACTCTTCTCTTACCCCGGAACGACTGACAAACCAGAAGGAAAACTAAGACAACTTTTTGAGGTTATTCCTTTTGCACTTATGTACGAACAAGCTGGTGGAGAAGCAATTGACAACAATGGTCTAAGACTACTAGAACTTGTACCTTCACACCCACATGATACCAGCCCATGTTTCTTTGGGTCAAAATCTGAAATAACTGCCCTACGTGAGGCTTATGGAGTATAACTATTATGGAGGAAAATGCTATGAATGAAAAAGTTTTGGATGAATGGGAACTAGAACTTCAAAAACAGAAACGACTTCTTGAAGCACATATGAAAGAGCTAGGCATAAAATCTGAAATGGATTGTCCTGACTTCCCAAACTGTAAAGTACAAGAAGCTTATGTTCAAGCCGTCTACAACAGTATGAGTAAAGGTGCTGGTGGTGGTTTTGAGTTTTAATAACTCTTTTTAATAACCATAAATCGAGTACTTCACATAAAAAATTATTTTAGTTGTAGTACTTGGGTATGGATAATCCATATAAGCCACACGAATTAACGATAAGGTGTTATCATCTAAAGCTCTATAACCTATACGTGTTTTTAACCGTAAAGCAGAAATATCACCATTTGGATGTAAGTTAAATGAAACAACATTCGTTCCTTGTTGCCCTGTCCTACCAGCTCCTTCAGGGTAACCTCTACGTGTTAAAGTTCTCTGTGTAATCTCTTGAATCTTATTTAAATTATTTTCAATAAACTTTTTCTGTGTTGGTGTATAATTATGGAATCCAGGACCATAAAGTTTTCTAATCTTATTATTAGGGTAGGACCAAGGTGAAACTTCCGATGCTTTTTGTGTCTTAGGTGTTATCATAGGTTGAGGAATATAAACCATCTCACTTTCAAATGCTTCCAACTCTTTACGCTTTTTTTCAGCTTCTCTATCACGATTTATTTTTGCATTGTCAACTTTTTTAGGAACATGAACCTTTTTTTTAGATGGCTTCTTCTTTACAACAATTTTCTTTTTAACTACTTTCTTCTTTTTGACAACCTTCTTCTTAACTGGCTTCTTTTTTACAATTTTCTTTTTCTTGACAGGTTTTTTCTTTACAACCTTTTTTTTAACAACTTTCTTCTTAGTTTCTTTCTTAACAATAGGTTTAGCTACAGGTTGGGGAGCGACCTTAGGGACTATAGGCTTAGCAGGAATTGGAATATTTTTTATATCAATCTTAATAACATGGTTACTTCTAGGTATAGGGGTTTTTTCTAACTTCGCATATTGAGTTACTACAAACCAAATTAGCAAAGCATAAATTAACATAGAAATAATTAATGCTTTCAATACCCTCATTCTCACCACTCTTTAATTATTAGATAAATTTAAAACAGTATAATCAAAAAAAAATTTATCTCGTATTAAACGAGCTTAAAAGGACAATATATGAGTTACAGCAAAAGTGAAGTAGCCTTTAAAGAAGCATATGAAGTTATTCCTGGAGGAGTAGACTCACCAGTTAGAGCATTTTCATCAGTTGGTGGTACACCAGTTTTTATAGA
>CACVAR010000268.1 GCA_902727905.1 uncultured Sulfurovum sp.
GCATCATACTCAACTTCAGCAGAGAAATCTACAATTTCATTTTCAGGTTTTGGTGCTGTTGGATCACAAATGAAGTTACGCATGTCTAAAGTTTTTAGATTATCTGTCCAACCAATGTAGTACTTTGCTTCATCTTGGTTAAGCGTAATATAGTCTTCTTTGAAATAAAGTTGAAAAAGACTGTCAAGATTTTCTTGAGGACCAATATGCACTACCCATACAAAACCACCAGCAGCAACCGTTGGTACTTCTTTACGTGAACGCATAATGTCACGTCCTACGGTTTCAATACTGCAAAGTGTTGTCTCTGTAGAAAAAAGTGAACACTCAACTACTGCTTCGTAGTCGTCTCGTGGTTGGAGTTTTTTCCAATAATCTTTTTCTCGTTTTACTTTAAAAGTTTGTGCTGTTTCATCTAATTTGTTACAAACCATTAAATTTGCTATTTTTGTCTTTTTATCATCTTTACTTATAGCTATGGTGTAATCTTTTCGCCACACAAATGATGTCTCTTGCATCAAGTCCAATACATTTTCATGTAATGCTTTATCATTATCTAATACATCTGAATTTAATGCTTTTACCACATCTGCTACTACATCTATAATCATTTTTCTTCCTTTTGTTTTTTATATACATAAATTATCACCATTATATTGGTCGGTAAACCGACCCTACTAAATCGTAAGGTCGATTTATCGACCAACAAGAGTTATATTTTTTAACGTTGTAACATTTTTATGATAGGTTTTGCAAGTTCTAACGCTTTTCCACGATGTGAAATTGCTTTTTTAACTTCATCTTCTAACTCACCCAATGTTTGTTCATAACCAGCAGGTACAAACATTGGATCATATCCAAAACCTTTGTCACCACGTGTTGAGTTTAAAACATCTCCATGCATCCAACCATGAACCACATACTCACCATATTTACTAACAATAGCAATGGCAGCTGTATAGTAAGCAGGCGTTTTTTCCACACCAGCTTCTTTTAGCGATGCTACTAATTTTGCTAAGTTCTCCTTATCTGTTGAACCCTCTCCAGCGTAACGTGCAGAGTAAACACCAGGAGTACCCCCAAACAGAGGAACAGAGATTCCAGAATCATCTGAAACTACTATACAATTTTCATCTTTAAGTTTTTCATAAATGGTTTGTGCTTTTATAAGCGCGTTACCTTTAAAGGTCTCTGCATCTTCAACTATCTCTATATCACCTAAAATCTCTGAAAAAGCAATAACATCTGTCTCGCACATGTTCTTAAACTCTCTTAGTTTGCCTTTATTTCCTGTTGCCAAAACAATTTTCATCAACACTTAACCTTCTTTGTCTATAATGAAAATAATTTTACCCTATTGGAGATATTACTATGATTAAACAAATCCTACCTTTAACATTCATTGTTGGATTGCGATTTTTTGGACTTTTTATTGTTCTACCCATTCTCTCAGTTTATGCATTACAAATGCCTGGAGCAACTCCTTTTCTAGCAGGTCTTGCTGTGGGTGGTTATGCTGTAACTCAAGCACTTTTCCAAGTTCCTTTTGGTGTCATCTCTGATAAATTTGGTCGTAAACCCATACTTTTCTTTGGATTGGTTATTTTTATTGTGGGTTCAGTTATTGCTGCCATGTCTGACAATATCTATATGCTACTAATCGGTCGTTTTTTACAAGGAGCTGGAGCCATTGGTTCAGTAGTATCTGCTATGATTGCTGACCTTGTAAAAGAAGAGGAACGTCCTCATGCCATGGCAATTATGGGAGGAACCATTGCTCTTTCATTTGCTGCTGCCATGCTTATTGCACCAACAGTTGGACCTGTTTGGGGTTATGACAAACTCTTTTGGATAACAGCCGTTTTATCTGTAGTAGCTATGGGAATTCTATTCACTTCTGTCCCTAAACCTCCACATATAGTTCATACCTATTCAGAAGCAGAGTCAAAATTTACCGAAGTTTTTAAAGACAAAGCATTGGTTAGAATGTATGTTACATTTTTATTTCACTCTTCTATTATGACCATGGCTTTTTTTATTATTCCTTTGGTTATTACGCAAAGTATTAGTGATGGTGGTTTTGGATGGGCACATGCTGAACTTTGGAAAGTCTATTTCCCTGCAATGATATTTGGTTTCTTTGCCATGGCACCTGCTGCTATCTTTGGTGAAAAGTATGGAAAGGGAAAGGAAATATTTATGATTTCAATTGTAATTATTCTTCTTGGTTTCCTAGCAATGGGGTTTGCAACTTCTCCTTGGCTATTTATTTTAGGAGTGGTTCTTTTCTTCATTGGTTTTAACATGTTTGAACCCCTACTTCAAAGTTTTGTAGCAAAGTACGCTAAAGTCCACCAAAAAGGAGCAGCACTTGGTGTTGCCAATACTTTTGCCTATACAGGTATTTTCTTTGGTGGTATTTTTGCTGGTTGGATGATACAATACTACGACAGAGGTGCTTTAGCCTTAACAGTTGCTGGACTCTCTGTAGCATGGTTCTTATGGGTCTATACCATGCCAAGTCCAAACAACCGTGGAAATGTTTACTTACCTCTAGACCTTTTTGACAGAGAACGTATTCATACTTTAACAGAACATGAAGCCATTGTTGAGTCTTATGTGAATGAAACAGAGCAAATCGCTGTCGTTAAATTTAACAAAGATATGATTGATGAAGATGAAGTTCGTGGAATGTTGAGTTAAATACTAAAGTTGAGTTAGGATTAAACCTAACTCAAACTACTTTTTATATCCGTTACAAACTCGGTAATATCATCATAAAGCGCTTGTAAATCTTCTTCATGTTCGACCTCATCAGCCAAAATTTCAGAAACTAAATCATAAGTCACAATGTCTTTGTCTCTTGTCATATCAGCTAACTGTGAATAAGTAGAGATGGCACACTGCTCCCCTTTAATGGAATCATTTAAGATACTTACTACATCAAAATTAGTTGGTTCTTCATAGCCACAGTTGGTATGTGCAAACCAATCTTTTGGATTTAACAGAGGTGTTCCTCCAAGTTGTAAAATTCTCTCAGCTAACATATCTGCATGTCTTAACTCATCAGTAGCATGTTGTGTTAGCTCTGCTATCGCTGCATCTTTCATGATACCTTTGATGACTTTTGCTTCTATAAAATATTGATAATATGCCAACCACTCATCAGCATAAGCTTTGTTTAGAACTTGAATGATTTCATCAATTTCTAAACCTTTAATAATGGAATTTCCTCGTTTTGCCATAATAAATCCTTTTTACTTCAATTATAAATAAAGGTCGATAAACCAATCCTACGCAAACTTACATTACCCTACAGTAATGTCTTTTGCTGCTTTTTTAAAGTACTCTTGTCCAGCTTTACATAAAGGACAAGCTGCTGGTGCTTTTTTACCTCTGTGTACATGTCCACATACTTCACAAATATACTCTTCATTCTCTTCACTGTCAAAGAAACCTTCAGCTTCTAATGCAGCTTTTAACTCTAAGTACTCTCTTTCATGTTCAACTTCTACTTTACCTATGGCTCTAAATAAACGAGCTATTTCACCTAAACCTTCCTCTTTAGCAATGGCTGCAAAGTTTGGATACATCTCTTCATGTTCATAACGCTCACCATCTGCTGCATAAATAAGGTTTTTTTGTGTTGAATCCAAATCAATCCCTTTTACCATTTTATTATATGCTTTATACTCTGCCATTGCATGGTATTTTTCATTATTTGCTGCTTCTTGAAAATGTTTAGCAATTCTATGTAAACCCTCTTCATAAGCCACATCAGCAAAAAACTCATATTTATTTCTAGCTTGACTTTCACCAGCAAATGCTTTCATAAGATTTACAGCTGTTAAATTTTCAGTAACCATTTCCATCTCTTGACCACAACAAGAAAGTGTTCCACCACCAACTTCTTGTACTTCTATCTCGTTTCCACATTTATTACACTTATAACTTTCGTACTGTCTCATTTTATAATCCTTAATTTTTATAAACGATATTTTTTCTCGTTTAGTAAGTATAGCTCCTTTAAGCTTAAAGGATAATAATTATCTTTT
>CACVAR010000269.1 GCA_902727905.1 uncultured Sulfurovum sp.
TACTAATCTATCTTCTCAACCATCTCTAAAATAAAGGCTGCTGATATTTTTGCTGAACTTACCATAAATTCATCAAAATCCATTCCTGCATCATCATTGGCCGTATCTGAAATAGCTCTTAACACAAAAAATGGAACATTCAAAGCATCACAAACAACAGCTACAGAAGCACCTTCCATCTCTAAAGCATCTGCTCCAAAGTTTTCAGAAATAAATGCTTTTCGTTCATTGGAAGCAACAAACTGATCACCTGTAGCAATCGTTCCCTCTATTAATATGAGTTCATTCTTTTTCGCTACTTCTTTAGCAATGCTTCTTAAACGCTCATCAGACTCCACAAACTTAGCACCTTCTGGAACAAAACCAAAATCATGACCAAAAATCGAAATATCTAAGTCATGTTGGCAAAGTTTATCTGCAATAATTAAGTCTCCAATCTTAAGATCAGGATTAATAGCTCCAGCAACACCTGAAAAAAGAAGTTTATCACAAGCAAATTTCTCTAAAAGGGTTGAAGCTGTTAAGGATGAAAAAACTTTACCTATCTTAGAGTAAGCTATTACTAATTCTTTCCCTTTATAGGTCGCTTCATAATAATTATTATCTGCATATTCAATTTTTTTTATATTTTCTACTTTTTCTAATAAAGGGGCAATCTCTTCTGGCATCGCACCCATGATGGCAATTTTACTCATCTATAAATTTCCTAGTTATTTTTGATAAAATTATAGCTAAATGATTAAAAAAATTATATAATAATCGTCCAAATACAAAAAGGTCGCCTTAGTGTTAAAAATACTTCTATTTGTATCCCTCTGTTTTACACACTTCACTATGGCAAAAACACTCGAAACAAACCAAAAACAAAACTATGAAACTAAAGAATATATCCAGTATACATTAGCCAAAGAACTCAATGAAACAGTAGAAAAACTAAGCAATCGAACATGGACTCACAATAAAAAAACATTCAACTCCCTCAAATATACTAACCATGCCTATTGGGCAAAGCTAAACATCAAAAACATAGCAAATAATAATCAAAAGTATTACCTTAAAGCAGAAAATCAGTTTACCTATAAGATAGACTATTATCTTGTAAAAAATAAAAAAATAGTTAAGCATATCACGGATGGCGTCATTTCAAAAAATCCTAACAGAGAATTTAATGCTAACCATATGCTTTTTCCTCTAGTGATTGAAGCTAATACTGAAGTAGAGGTCTATTTCAAAATCAGAAACTACAATAAAATCAACATTAACTTCTCTTTAGTCACCCAAGAATATCTCATCGACTACTATCAAACCTATAACATGATTGAAGGCATCTTTTTTGGAGGAATGTTACTCATGATGCTCTATAATCTCTTTCTTTATGCACTTTTTCGGATTCGAGCTTATCTTTATTATGTGGGATATGTTTTTTGGGTTACTGTTTACTTCATAGGACTCTTTGGTTTTTCCCAACGATACTTTGAATCACAGACCTACCTTTTTCATCTCTCTACAGCCTGTTTTTTTGTTTTTCTAACCCTCTTCGTACAGTCCATATTAAAACTCAAAACAAAACTTCCTACAATCCATAAAATTTTAAACTTTTTCATATTTTATTTTATTGCTTCAACACTTCTTAATGTTTATGTTCTTAAAGTAGAACTCTTTATTTATGCACAACTAATCTTTAATATCTTCTTTAGTATGCTCTTTATTTTTGCTATTATTATCATTGGTTCAACCTACTATTTAGCCTATGTAAAAAATGATAACATAGCAAAGTTCTACTCTGTTATTTGGTCTCTTTTAGCTTTAATGGGTATGTTTTTGCCTTTACAATATCTGAACATTATCTCCATTGACATACCAGCTGATTATATTTTTCAATTTTTAACACTCGTAGAGGTCCTATTTTTCTCATTTATCTTAGCTTATAATATTAACCTTATTGAAAATGAAAAAAAAGAGCAAGAGCGTTTATTAGTACAACAAAGTAAACTAGCCTCCATGGGAGAGGTCATCACCATGATAGCCCACCAATGGAGACAACCACTATCTGAGATTAATGGTACGGTTCTAAACCTCGATATCGACTACCATAAACAACAACTCACCGATAAAAAATTTACCAACTACCTTGATAGTATTGAACTCACGACAGAATATATGTCACAAACCATTGATGACTTTATGAACTACTTCAAGCATAATAAAGAATTAGAAGAGTTTACGGTATCCCAACTCATTACAGGAACACTAAACCTAGTTGCCTCAACCAATAGACAACAAATCAATATACAATATATGGAACACCCAGATATTACAATTGTCTCTTATAGGTCAGAGCTTATTCAATCCTTACTTATTGTCATAAACAATGCCATAGATGCTTGTTCAAATCAAGATATATCAACTGAAACACGTATTCTTATTTCTGTGAAAACGACTGATAAGCAACTTATCCTGAGTATAGAAGATAATGGCTCTGGTATTCCAGCTAATATTATGGATAACATCTATGACCCATACTTTACAACCAAACATAAAGCTAAAGGTACAGGGCTTGGTTTATACATTTTAAAAATGATTATAGAAGAGAATCTCAAAGGTAAAGTAGAAATTACGAGTTCAAAAAAAGTTACTAACTGTAACTTATATATTCCCATAACTGTGAAAAAAAGAAACACTTTTTAAGCTCTATATAAGAAAGATGTATTAATTAGTAACAGAAAAACCATAAGCATAAAAGTAGGAGTAATTTCATCTTATATAAAAAATATATAACTATAATTATTATAACTTATACTAGTTCTAAAAGGGGTTATAACGATGAACAAAATTTTACTAACTGCATTTATACTTTTAATGCATGGTTGCGCTGGTACTATGAAGCTAGCTGAGGAGAATGGTCTCAAAACAAACGATCCAACTACACCAGCTCATACAAAAGGGGAAATAAAGGTTCCCTAAAAACTGATTTGGTACTAAATATTTTTCCTATATTTAATACCATCTATATCTACAGTAAACTCTGTTGGGGCAACATAGTCATCAGCAGTAACAACTTCATACTTCTCTTTAATTTCAAATCCTACATATACTGTTAAAACTAATAATACCCCTAAAATTATTCCAAAAATTGTTTGTTTCATACCATACTCACTTTATTCTGTTTAAATTTGTGTTAGTATAACAATTAAGTAATTTATTAAAACTTAAATAAATATTTTTAAATATACTAGTCTAAAAACAAAAGTTTTTCTATAAAATAATTAAACCATATAAGAAAAAGTATGATGATGAAACCATCAAGACCATAATCAAAGAGCTTAGTAAATATAGTTAATAACGTCTCTCAAAAGTAAGTACTAAAATATAAACCCCTAAAGCTGAAACCACATGTTTCAGACTATGCCCAGAAATAAACCCTAAAAGCACATAAATCTCAGCATCAAAATGCTCAAAAACTTTGGCTAAAAGATAACATAGCAACAAATACCAGTAACCTCTAACTAAAGAAAATGGCGCTTTAAGAAATAGAAACATTATGGGCATCACAAGTATGGGTAAAAACTGTACTAAAATATAAGCTCTTAAGTCTCCACTCCCCTCTAACTCAGAAAAAAACCAATATAGCACTGACAATAATCCCACTAAAAGAAGAGGAAAAAGTAAAAGTTTTCCTAATTTAATGGATAAAAACTCAGAAACCACAAATGAAAAAAGTGCCATAAAGGAAATGGTCATAGGCAACCTATCCCATAAAAGTGTTTCATTATTGGGATCAAGATGATAATACCCTGAACCAAAAGCCACTAAAGTAACGCCCATGAAAAACAAAACATAGGCTAACTGAATCTCATCCAATATCTTTAATGACTTCAAAACTAATATTTTATATAAAGCATACATTCCTACCATAAAATAAGGCATGTTTGAGACTACATTCCAGAAATTTGAAACATTAAGTATCTCTCGTGTATCTGCAAAATTATGATAATGAGCATCTTGTGGAATAGCCTCTAAAAATAAAATACCCACCAATACCACTAAGCTAAGT
>CACVAR010000270.1 GCA_902727905.1 uncultured Sulfurovum sp.
ATTATGTTATTACCCTGAATAGTTAATGTTTATTGTGTTATTATATTATAAGAACAATACTTTAAAAGGTCGAGAATATAAATGAAACAATTAATACAAAGTTTTAAAACAGGGGAGTTAGGTTTGTTTGACGTACCAGCTCCTGTGTGTCAAGATAATGGAGTTTTAGTCCAAACAACAGTAAGTCTGGTAAGTGCTGGAACAGAAAAAATGTTGGTTGATTTCGCAAAAAAATCAATGATTGCAAAAGCAAAAGATAGACCTGACTTAGTTAAACAAGTTGTGGATAAAATGAAAAAAGAGGGTGTTAAAAATACTTTAGAAAAAGTATTTACAAAGCTTGATACACCAATTCCTTTAGGTTACAGTTTAGCCGGAAGCGTACTTGAAGTTGGAAAAAATATGAGTGGTGTTAACATTGGGGATAGAGTTGCCTGTGGTGGTGCAGGGTACGCAAACCATTCTGAGATAAATTATGTTCCTAAAAATTTAATGGTTAAGATTCCAGACGGGGTTGATGACATAGATGCTTCTTTTGTCACTGTAGGTGCTATTGCTTTGCAAGGAGTTCGACAAACAGAACCAAAACTTGGTGAACGTGTAGCTGTTATGGGACTTGGGCTTTTAGGGCAATTGGCCGTACAACTTTTAAAGGCAAATGGTTGTAAAGTTATTGGTTCAGATGTTGATCCAGACAAAATTGAATTGGCAAAGAAAATGGGTGCCGATGAGGCTTGTCATGCAGCAGACTTAATTAAGATGTCAGATGATTTTACTAATGGTCGAGGCGTTGATGCTGTTATTATTGCAGCTTCTACAGCTTCAAATCAACCTGTTATTGATGCTGCTGAAATTTCAAGAATGCGTGGTCGTGTTGTTTTCTTAGGAATGGTGGGAATGGATATTCCTAGAAATGATTACTATAAAAAAGAGTTAGATTTAAGACTTTCTATGGCGTATGGTCCAGGACGTTATGATTCTAATTATGAAGAGAAAGGGATTGATTATCCTTATGATTTAGTCCGTTGGACAGAACAACGTAACTTTGAAGCATTTTTAGGTTTAATAGAAGAGGGAAAAATATCTCCTAAAGAGCTGATAACACATACCTACGATTATGATGATGCTATGACAGCTTATGATTTATTAGAAGGTAAGATACAGGAGAAGTATCTTGGAATTATTTTAGAGTATAAGAATCAGATTAATTTAGCAGAACATAAAACTGTTAAGCGAACCGATAAAATAATTGGTAATGATAAAGTAAATCTTGGTCTTATTGGCGCAGGTAATTTTACAAAGTCGGTTATTTTACCAAGCATACAAAAAGTTGGTGACTATGAACTTGTGGGTGTTTGTACTTCTACAGGCGTGAGTGCCGAAGGTACAGGTAAGAAGTATGACTTTAAATACCTTACTACTGATAGTAATGAAATTTTTGCCAATAGTGAAATTAATGCAGTTGCCATTACAACACAGCACAATAGTCATGCTACTTTAGTTGAGAAAGCATTGGAACATAAAAAACATTGTTTTGTTGAGAAACCTCTTTGTATTTATGAGGAAGAATTAGAAAATATTGCAAATCTTTATGGTGGTGAGTCTTTACTGCAAGTGGGATTTAATAGAAGATTTTCACCTATGGTTCAAGCGATGAAAAAAGACTTAAGTGGACAAATTGCTGTTAACTATAGAGTCAATGCAGGTATTATTCCAAAAGATGTTTGGATTCAAGATAGAGAGCTTGGTGGTGGACGAATAATTGGTGAAGTTTGTCATTTTATTGATACTTGTTCTTTTTTGATTCAAAGTGAAGTTGTATCTGTATATGCTTCAACAGTTAATAAATCTAATCAGTCTATTCCCGATGAAGACAATGTAAATATTGTTTTGAATTATGCTAATGGCAGCACAGCAACAATTGCATATTATGCCTATGGAGACTCAACCATGTCAAAAGAATATTTGGAAGTTTTTAGTAATGGGGTTAGTATGGAGATGCACGATTTCAGAGAATTGATTATTTATAAAAATGGAAAAAAGAGTAAAGAAAAAAGTACTAATCAGGATAAAGGTTTTATAAATGAGTTTAAGGCTTTTAATGAGGCAGTTAGGACAGGTATTCCTGCTATTTCTTTTGAATCAATCTATAACACTACTAAAGTAACATTCAAAATTCTTGAGTCAATTAAAGTTGGTACTTTAGTTGATGTTAAGTAATTATCTTCGTCTTTATAATACTGTTAAGTTTTTAAAGTTTGAGCAGATAGCTTATAGGCTTTACTACTTTTCACGAAATCGAATAAGAACAGCACTTGGAGAAAATTATAAATTTTCAAAAAGTGCAAAAGTGCAAACTTTAAAGCTTCAAAAGAGTATTCATATAAGAGATGTTTATTTAGGTAAAAAAAAGTTTGAGTTTTTAAATTTAAATAAAAAGTTTGATAGCGCAATTGATTGGAATTTTGACAAACATGGAAAGTTATGGACTTATAATTTAACTTATTTTGATTACTTATCCCAATCTAGAGATAAAGATGAATTACTTGAATTAATATACTCTTTTATTGAAAGTATACCAAACATGAAAGATGGGCTGGAGCCTTTTCCGATTAGTTTGAGAGGGATGAACTGGATTAAGTTTTTATCTTATAATCATATTCGTAACCAGAAGATTGATGATAGTCTTTATGCCCAATATCATATATTGTTAGATAATTTAGAATACCATTTGTTAGGGAATCACTTATTGGAAAATGCTTTTTCTTTATTGTTTGGAGCATATTATTTTGAAGATGAAACTTTCTATTTAAAATCAAAAAAAATTCTAAACAAAGAGTTGAATATTCAAATTTTAAGGGATGGTGCACATTTTGAGTTAACACCTATGTATCATCAGATAATGCTTTTTAGACTTTTAGACTGTATTAATTTACTTAAAAATAATAGATGGCAAAATGATGATCTTTTAGACTTTTTAATTGAAAAATCTGAATTGATGTTAGGTTGGTTAGAGCATATTAGCTATGAAAATGGTGATATCCCTCTACTCAATGATAGTACCAATGGTATTGCCCCACATTCACTAGATTTATATGCATACGCAAAGAGATTAAATTTAACGAGTCGAAAAATTTTACTTTCTGAAAGTGGATATCGAAAAATTAAAAAAAACTCTTACGAAATGATTTTAGATGTTGGTGAGATAGGTGCAAAGTTCATTCCTGGACATGCTCATGCAGATACTTTGAACTTTGAACTTCGAGTTAAAGGAAGACCTTTTATTGTGGATGTAGGACTGAGTACTTATGAAACCTCTCAAAGAAGAGTATTAGAACGCTCTACAAAATCACATAATACCGTAGAGTGTTTAGGAATGAATCAAAGTGATGTTTGGGGTGGATTTAGAGTCGCTAATAGAGCTTCAATTGTTAAGTTAGATGAGAAAGAAAATTATATTAGTGCAATACATAATGGTTATAAAAAATTAGGTTGTTTACATACTCGTACATGGAAGTTTTATAATAATCGAATTATTATTGAAGATAATTTAAGTAGAAGAATAAAAAGTATCTCAAGGTTACATTTTCATCCTTCTGTTACAAAAGAAGATATTTATAAATATCTTCTTTTTGATGTTGAAAATAGTTCTATTAAGCAATATCATTATTCACCAGAGTTCAATACTCATTTAGATGCTTTTGTTTTGGAGATTGAGTTTGAAAAAGAGGTTAATATCGAGATACTTATTTGAAGTAAAGAAAATAATTTTCTTTACTTTATTTTATTTATGATTTATCAATTCTTGTAAAACTAATTCCTAAAGTTAGAAGCATTAAGATAGAAATTGTCAATATATTTAAGGTTGCTACAGACTTTGTCTCATAGCTTGGACATGTACATGGTGTATCAATGGTTATTTGAGCTACATTAGTGTATCTTGTAGCATCTGTACACTCACTTGAACCTTCAATAATATAATATACTGGAGTTGGAATTTGTCCATCAAATGATGTTA
>CACVAR010000271.1 GCA_902727905.1 uncultured Sulfurovum sp.
GATACGCAGCATGGCTTGAAGTTGAAAAAGCAGCTGTAAAAGCTTGGGCGAAGCTTGGAAAAATTCCTCAAGAAGATGCAGACAAGATTGTTAAAAATGCAACTTTCTCAGTTGAGCGAATCGAAGAAATTGAAGCAATTACGCGACATGACCTTATTGCGTTTAATACTTCTGTTTCAGAATCATTGGGTGAAGAGTCAAGATGGTTTCACTATGGTATGACCTCTTCTGATGCTGTTGACACAGGTGTGGCACTTCAGATGAAAGCCTCGTTAGAAATTATCATTGCTGATACGAAGATGATTATGGAGTCTATTAAGAAAAGAGCAGAAGAACATAAGATGACACTTATGGTTGGTCGTTCACATGGTATTCATGGAGAGCCAATTACTTTTGGTTTGACACTGGCTGTTTGGTATGATGAAATGGCAAGACATTTATTAAACTTAGAGCAGACCATGGATGTTATTGCAGTAGGTCAAATCTCTGGTGCTATGGGTAACTTTGCCCATGCACCACTTGAACTTGAAGAGTATGCTATGGCAGAGTTAGGGTTAAAACCTGAACCATGTTCAAACCAAGTTGTACACAGAGACAGATATGCAAGACTTGCAACAGCATTGGCTACCATGGCTTCTTCTATTGAAAAGTTTGCTGTACAAGTAAGACACCTACAAAGAACAGAAGTATACGAAGCAGAAGAGTTTTTTGCTAAAGGTCAAAAGGGTTCATCGGCAATGCCTCATAAAAGAAACCCTATTCTTACAGAGAACATTACCGGTCTTGCAAGAATGATTAGAGCTTATGCAAACCCAGCAATGGAAAATGTTGCTCTATGGCATGAAAGAGATATTTCTCATTCATCAACAGAAAGATTTTGGTTACCAGATGCATTTATTACCACAAACTTTATGATGCACCGTATGAACAATGTTATTGCGAACTTAACGGTAATGCCAGAGAATATGATGAAGAACTTGAACTTAACAGGTGGATTGGTATTCTCTCAAAGAGTATTACTTGAGTTACCTCTTCAAGGAGTATCAAGAGAAGATGCTTACAGAATTGTTCAAAGAAATGCCATGAAAGTTTGGGAAGAGATCAAAGAAGGAAAACCAACAGTTAATGAAGAAGGCGAATCTCTATACTTAGGTCACTTACTTGCCGATGAAGAGTTAAGAAACTCACTTTCTGAAGAGCAAATTAGAGAAT
Organism: uncultured Sulfurovum sp.; assembly: GCA_902727905.1. GTDB lineage: Bacteria > Campylobacterota > Campylobacteria > Campylobacterales > Sulfurovaceae > UBA1140. Next base: position 1,213 of record CACVAR010000271.1, read on the forward strand.
GTTTTAACTATGACTACTATACTAAAAACGTAGATGCAATTTTTAAAAGAGTTTTTAAGTAAAAAATACTATATTGGCTAAACTTGATATTACAGCTAGTTAATGTTAATATTATTTCGAGTTTGTAGAGTTCATTTTAGCCAATGTTATTAAATAGAGATAAAAAATTTTAATAAATAATAAATAATAATATTTAACAAATAATAAAGTAAATTTTAAGTAAGATAATATAGACAATCAAGGAGAAGTTATATGATAAGAATTGTAAAAAGAAATGGTCGTGTTGAGACTTTAGATATCACAAAAATTCAAAAAAACACTTCATCTTCGGTAGAAGGTTTAGAGGGTGTAAGTCAAAGTGAGCTGGAAGTTGACGCCAATTTACAGTTTCAAGATATGATGACTTCTGAGAACATTCAACAGACGCTTATTAAAACAGCTGTTGACAAGATTGATATTGATAAGCCTAACTGGACTTTTGTTGCTTCTCGACTTTTTCTTTATGACTTGTATCATAAAGTAGGACGGAATGTTGGTGGTATTAAAGGTACACCTTATTTCCACTTGAGCAAGTATTTTGAAAAAGGAGAGGCTGAAGGTAGAATTCTTCTTGGGCTTAAAGACAAGTATGACCTTGATGATTTAAATGATTATTTAGTACCTGAAAGAGATTTACAATTTAACTACCTTGGTATACGTACACTTTATGATCGTTATTTACTTAAAGACAGCGAAGGAAGCCCCATAGAGCTTCCTCAGCAGCTTTTTATGGGTGTTGCTATGTTCTTGGCTCAAAACGAGTTTGATTGTCAAACATGGGCAAAGAAGTTTTACGACATTTTGTCAAAGTTTGAAGTAATGGCTGCAACACCAACCTTGTCAAATGCACGTACACCTAGACATCAGTTGTCATCATGTTACATTGGTTCGTCAACTGACAACATTGAAGGTATATTTGATGTTTACAAAGAGATGGCATTGCTTTCTAAGTTTGGTGGTGGTATTGGTTGGGACTGGTCACAGGTTCGTGGTATGGGTTCATATATTGATGGACACAAACATGCAGCAGGTGGAATTGTACCCTTCTTAAAGATTGCCAATGACGTTGCCATTGCTGTTGACCAACTTGGAACGCGTAAAGGGGCTATTGCTGTTTACATTGAGCCTTGGCATATTGATGTACGTGACTTCCTTGACCTTAAAAAGAACTCTGGTGAAGAACGAAGAAGAGCGCATGACCTCTTCCCTGCGTTATGGCTAAATGACCTCTTTATGAAAAGAGTAGAAGAAGATGCTACATGGACGCTGTTTGACCCATACGAAGTAAGAGAGCTGACAGACATGTATGGTGAAGAGTTTGAAGCACGTTACTTAGAACTTGAATCAGGTACAGATAACATTGCGAGAGAAACTATTTCTGCTAAAGGCTTATGGAAAGAGATTTTACGTTCATACTTTGAAACAGGAAACCCATTCTTGACATTTAAAGATACAGCTAACCGATCTAACCCTAACAAACATGCAGGGATTATTAGAAGCTCAAATCTTTGTACAGAGATCTTCCAAAATACTGCACCGAACCATTATAAGATTCAGTTGACATATGATGATGGTTCAGTTGCAGTATATGAAGAAGATGAGATGTTAACGGTTGGTAACGGTATGACAAAACCAGCTAAAAAAGTTACAGCACTTGACACACTAAATGGTAAACAAGTTTGGATGGTTGATAAAGAGAAAACAGATGGTGATACAGCCGTTTGTAACTTAGCGTCAATTAACCTTTCTAAAATTCATACTAATGAAGACATTGCTAGAGTCGTACCAACAGCTGTTAGAATGCTTGACAATGTTATTGACTTAAACTTTTATCCATTGGCAAAAGTGAAAAAGACAAATCAAAAATCTCGTTCTATTGGTTTAGGGGTGATGGGTGAAGCACAGATGCTTGCTGAAGAAGGTATCTCATGGGGATCGAATGAACACTTCTATAAAGTAGATGAAGTGATGGAGTCTGTTTCTTACTATGCTATTAAGTCTTCATCTGATTTAGCCATTGAAAAAGGTCAGTACCCTACTTATGAAGGTTCAGATTGGTCAAAAGGAATTTTCCCTATTGATAATGCAAGTGAAGAAGCATGTAAACTTGTTGAACGTGGTGGACTTTTTGGTTACACCCATGACTGGGCAAAGTTGAAAGAAAAAGTAAAAACTGATGGAATGCGTAATGGTTACCTCATGGCTGTTGCTCCAACTTCGTCAATCTCTATCTTGACAGGAACAACACAAGCCATTGAGCCAGTTTACAAACGTAAATGGTTTGAAGAGAATTTGTCTGGACTCATTCCTGTATGTGCACCAAAGTTGTCAGCTGATACTTGGAACTATTATACTCCTGCTTACGACCTTGACCAAAATGTTTTGGTTAAAGCTGGTGCCATTAGACAAAAGTGGATTGACCAAGGTCAGTCACTTAATATTTTCATTACACTTGACAAAGCATCAGGTAAATACTTAAATGAGATTTACATGAATGCTTGGAAGTTTGGTCTTAAGTCAACTTACTACTTAAGATCTCAATCGCCTGAAACTTCTAATGATGTAGAGGACCGTTCTATGGAATGTGTTGGGTGTCAGTAGACTATAATAGATTCATGAGTTTAATAAATTTATGAATCTATTAAACTAGTTTTTTTCTAAAGTTTTTTAATAGTTATTTGTGTATAATTGTTAGAAGGAATAAGAGTTGTTAAGGAGAAGATTTTTTTGAATTACTAATTTATTGAATGTAG
>CACVAR010000272.1 GCA_902727905.1 uncultured Sulfurovum sp.
TTTTCTCGTTCCACAACTCTAGTTGTGGAATGTCTATAGGAGTCAAAATAACACATTCAAGCCCCTATAACCAATAAAATCATAAACTAAAGGCATAGGAAAAAGCAAAAATAAGATCTATCACAACACCAACCTTATACTAACAATTCCATAAACCCATCTACCCCATTAACCACTAACTTCTCTTTAGCCTCAAACTTATCAAAAAGTTTCTGCTGTCTTGGATTAAGTACAGAGTTAAATTTTGCTTCTATCAAAATGCCATCTTCAGTAATGAAGTCTAACTCGATTCCATCTACATACAAATAAGAGGGGTTTTGCTCTTTTATTTGCAGGTAAATTAAGTTTTCAAATATTGCACCTTTATCACGATAACCTGTGATTACATTTCTAAGCCCCACATCAGAGGCATATATTTTTTTTGCACTTTTTAAACGTTCATTTAACTTTCCATATTTTTCTACAGAATAAATCAAATAGGTCTCTTCAAAATAGTAAAAATAGCGCCTAGCAGAATCGACACTTATCTCTAATATATTTGCTATTTTATTAAAAGTGAGTTGCTTTCCACTACGCTCCATAAGCAGTTTATAAAAGTCTTTTACCACTTGATTGTTACGAATATTATAGTGAGCTATAATGTCTTTAGAAATAATATTATCTATCAAGTTTTGTAAATACGTTACATCCCCTGTTAAGACATATTCAGGCATTCCACCATCTTGCATATACTCTTCAAAATAGCTCTCATATAGATGAGCATCTGCTTTTTTAATGCTAACTTCTTTAAATTGTAAATATTCATTAAAAGTTAGTGGCATAACTTCCATGATACGTTGTCGTCCTGTCAAATAGGCATTTTTATCTTTAAGGAGAGACGCAGATGAACTAGAAGCAAAGATTTTTATGTTTTCCAAGTCATAAAAGTTTTTCAACTCTTGTTGGTAATTCTTTTTACTCGTAACCTCATCTAAAAACAGATAAATCTTCTGAGAACTTCGAAGCTTCTGTATTTTACGATACTCATTTACTATCTCAGCTATACTATAATCATCTAAAGCATAAAGATCTAAAGAGATGTAAAATATCTCTTTAGGAGCAACCCCTTTTCTTTGTATAAGTTCAGAAATAAAGTTTTTTAAAATAGAAGTCTTACCAACACGCCGAAGCCCTGTCAAAAATAAAATGTCTTTATTTTTTAGGTACTTACTCAATTGCTTTAAATAAATCTCTCGTGAAAACCCTAAAAAAACATAATCCTCTTCCCACCAAGGGTTAGATTTGTACAGAATAGATTCCATTTCTTACTCCTATCTTATAAAATATGGAAATAGTATATGGTAGTATCATATAAAAAGTGCTTATTTTGGTGGTTTTTAGATATTAGTAATAGAAACTTAATACCTCTTAATCTTCCACTCCCCCTCAAAAGTCTCAACCAAAGCACTACAAGACTCTACCCAGTCACCAGTATTCATGTAACTTACACCCTCTATCTCTTTAATGTCAACCTTATGAATATGCCCACAGATAACACCATCATAACCTGTGTGTTTAGCATATTGAGTAGCAATGTTTTCATAGTCTTCTATGAAGTGTAATGACTCTCTTAGGTTGTCTTTGAGTTCTGCCGAAAGTGACCAATAACGTTTAAAGCCAAATCGTCTACGAACAAAATTGATGATGGGATTAAGGTTTAAAAGAAAGTCATAACCAATGTCTCCAAAAATAGTCAACCATTTTTTAGTAATGGTCATGGTATCAAATATATCACCATGGGTAACAAAATATTTCTTGCCATCTATACCCTCATAGTCAATGTCATTAACAACCTGAAGGTTATCTCCTAAAAAAAGAGGTAAAAAGCTACGTAAAAACTCATCGTGGTTTCCAGTTACATAATAGACATTGGTTCCTTTTCTAGCAGCTCTTAAAAGCTTTTGAATAACATCTGAGTGAGACTGCTTCCAACGAATCTTCTGCTTCATTGCCCAACCATCAATAATGTCACCAACCAAATAAAAGTTTTCAGCTTCATTCTCTTTGATAAACTGTAAAAGTTTTTCAGCTTGTGCTTGTTTTGTGCCTAAATGTACGTCTGATATGAAGATAGATTTGTATTTATTCATGGAATTATTTTATAAAAAGTTGGTTACAAAGTAGTTACAGAAGTCACCTACCCAGTAGAAAAAGGTAGGTTAAGAAAATGTGAAAATTACAGTAGAAATTACAAGCTCTACATCTTAACCATCGAGTGATGGCTAAAATGTAGAGAGACGATTAAACGTCTTCTCTTACTTAACGCCTTTAGCTTCCCAGTAAGCTCTAATAGCATCTTTAGTCTCTTTTGGAAGAGGAACATAACCTAAGTCTGTTGCTGCTTTGTCACCGTTAGTGTATGCCCAGTCAATGAACTTTGTTACTTGTTTGTTTGTTTCAGTTTTTTCTGTTGGAAGTAACACAAATGTTGCTGCAACGATTGGGTATGATGTCTCACCTGCTGGATCAGCAATAACTGCGTAGAAATCATTGTCAGCTGTCCAACTTGCATATTTTGCTGCATCTTGGAATGACTCTAAAGTTGGGTTAATGTATTTACCCTCTTTGTTTTCAATTTGTGCTGCTGGAAGACCTAGCTTTTCTTTAAATGAATACTCTATATAACCAATAGAGTTTTTAATCTGTTGGATGTTTGCTGATACACCAGAGTTTGATTTACCTGCTATTACTTTAGGTGCTTTCCACTTTGGCTTTTTGCTTACTTTGATGTTTTCATCAAGCTTATTTAAGAAGTAAGTAAAGTTAAATGTTGTACCTGACTTGTCAGCTCTTACAGCTACCGTAATAGGCTCATGTGGTAATTTTAAATCTTTGTTCTGCGCTACGATGTCTTTGTCATCCCAATGCGTGATTTTTCCAGTAAAGATTCCTGCAATCGCTGCACGGCTTAATTTAAGCTCACCATCTTTAACACCATCGATGTTATACGCTAAAACAACTGAACCAACTACTGTTGGGAACATATGAAGTTTCTTTTTCTTTAAAATTTTTGGCTTAAGTGGTTTATCAGAACCTGCAAAGTCTACCATTCTTTTGTTGATTGACTTAACACCATCACCAGAACCTGTTGGTGTGTAGTTTACTTGGTTTTTAGTTGCTGCATAGTACTCAGATGTCCATGCTTTGTAAATTGGTCCAGGAAATGAAGCTCCTCTACCTTTTAATTCATCAGCTGTAACGGCTGTAAGTGTGAGTGAAGAAATAAGTGCTGTTGCTAAAAGTTTTGAAAATGTCATTTTCTTTCCTTGTCATTTTTTAAATTAGGAAAGTATAAAACAGTTTGGTAACATTTTGATTACATTTATAAAGAAGGTCTGAAGTTTTTCCTATCCAAACCGATACCCAATACCTCGAATAGCAGTAAAATAGTCATATCTATTCTCAGGGTCAATCTTTTTAACTAACCGATTAACACTAACATTAATGGTTCGTTTTTTCATATTACTATCATGCCAAACAGCTTTCAAAATATATTCTCTATCTAAAATAATATTTTTATGTTGTATAAAAAAACTTAAAAGATCAAATTCTAATTTTGTAAGATCAACCTCTCTATCATCAATCATACAAGTTCTTTGTTTTAAATCCATTACTATATTTTCATACTTGAGTTCTTCTTGTACAAGTCCATAACTACGTTTTAAAAGTGCTTTAATTCTACAAAGCAATTCCACCAATCCAAAAGGTTTAATAATACAATCATCAGCACCATTAGCAAAAGCTTGTGCTATCTCTTTTTCACTAAGATTCTCTGCAAGAAAAATAAGAGGAATATTACTCTCTTTTTCCCGAATATACTCTATAAAGTTCATGCCATCAATATTGGGACTAATGTCATTAATAATTATTAAAGAGATATCTTTTAAACCTTTTTCAAGTTCAGAAAGAGACTCAAACTTTAAAACCTCAAAACCCTCTTTTAGAAGATGAA
>CACVAR010000273.1 GCA_902727905.1 uncultured Sulfurovum sp.
GTATTTTATATGATACTATTTTAGCTATTCTTTATGTTTATGTCAATAGAAGGTGCAATAGCAATCGCACCTTACCTAGCTTTCATCTCCTCAACATGCTGATAAAAAGCCCCTCTAAACCCATTAATATCTCTAACAAATGGCTCTTTCAAAACCTCATAAAGCACCCTGCCCTCTACAGGATTGGTATGAATATCTACCTCTATAGGGCCATCTTTATCTTCTAAAATAGATTTAAATTTACTGTCTAAATTATTTAAAAATGCCACATCTTCTCTGTTAAATTTGTTACGTTTTTTATCTAAAATCATAAGACGCTCTAAAATATTGGTAAATGTTTTTGAGTTGGGCAAAAGTCTGTCCTCTTTGATGAGTAAATCTAAAATAGAGCGTATATCTTGTTCTAAATACGCCTTTTTTCGTTCATCTATAAAAATGCTTTTTAACCCACCTGTATAACTCTGTTTTTGATAAAGGTTCATAATGTATCTGCTTTGGGTGTAGTAGCCTTTGAAGCTATTGATTCGGTTCTGTTTTAAGAGTTTATGATAGATGGCAAAGTCATAACTGTAAATACTCTTCAGATTTGGTTGAATGGCTTTTTTTAGTTTGGCGATTTGTTGCGTGTATCCTTGGTAGTTGCTCTCTTTAGGGTTTTTCCCCACCAATACAGCTGATAAATCCATAATGGTCGGATACCCTCGAACCATTTTACCATCTATCATAGAGGTTAATTTGTTTTTTTGACCTTCTAATTGACCGACATGAGGGTAAGTCAGTTGTGAAAAGATATAACTGTCAGGTGTAAAGCGTGATGGTAAAAGTTTTAGAGCCAAAGAGGCCTTAGGAATATCCTCTTTTTTTATACGCGAAGTATCAATAATTCGTTCACTTATTTTTGGAAATTTTAGAGTATTAAGATATTTGCGAATACTCGGAACCGATGGCTTTAGCCTCGCCATATTCGGGGCTAAAGCCTCCGTTTCCAATAAGTTTGTTATGGACAAATCATCCCCTTTACCACTTAATTTCTCTAAGGCTTTCTCTATAGTTTGATACTCACCCATCAAAGGTTTTAATGCTAGGGCAATGAGTTGTGCATTAGCTATCTGCTGATTGGCTACGGTTGGGGTTACGCCTGTGGCACTATGAGGATTGACCATAAAAGGCATATAGCCCATATATTTCAGAGCCAAAAAGTAAGCCGTTAGGTCACTGTTTTGGGTGTATTTTCCTCGTACTTTATATTGCGAATAGTCCAACTTCACTTTAGCAATGGGCGAGAGTACAATGCCTTGATGTCTGTTAATAAGTTTTAACTCCTCTTTAGCCAATCGCAACGCTCCTACAGGAACATCAGCACTTTGGTTTCCCAACAGCTCATTCAACACCAACACAAACGCCAATGCTTCTTTTTTAGAAGGGCTATACGCTTTTAACAGATTGGCTTTAAGCCCATACGCCAACTTTTTAAACTTAGGGTACAAAATCTCTTGCTCCATCTGCGTAATGCTCTGCTGTTTAAAAAGATAGTTCGCTGTTAAGATAAAATCTAATGAAATATAATTGGGTATCTGCTCTTTTCGGTTTTGGTCGTAGAGGTCGAAAAATGAGGGGGTGGTTTGTTTTGGTTGAGCTTCGGTTTGTTGGCTTAGTAGTAGGGTTACTAATAAGGCAATGGATAGGAGGACTTTTTTCATTTTTGGTTTTCCTTTTTGGGTATGGGTATTATACTAGATGGGGAGGGAGATTCCCCAAAATCAATAGAATTTATCTAACACACATAATATAATCTTTAATTTGTGACCTTGCAGATATTATAAACTGCCCCCTCTGAAAAGAGGCAAGATACATAGTATCTTCAATTTTTTTCATATGACCATTTATTATAGGTCTTGCAATACCTTTTTTAGAAGATGTCAAAAAAGTATTGGTAAAAAAAGCATCATAATTAGCATAATTAAATGGAAGTATATCTTCATAAGGAAGCATATTTTTAATAAACTCTTTTTTTATTTTATATTTATGACCCGTATTATTCTGATTGTATTTTTTTGTAAATAATTTTCCTAGTTCATTTTTAGTAGGCACTCTCCAGTTAGTATATCCACCAAGTGTTAATTCTTGACAATATTCTTTTCCTTCGTGCCAAGTATATTTTTTTTTAGATGATTGATTTTGATACATCAATCCATCTACAATAACAATCTCATCATTTTTTTGTAAACCTTTATTCAAAAAAACATCAAATGCCAAATTAGTATGGGCAATAGGCTTCTGCTCATGCTTTCCTGACACATCCAAAGCCACCAATCCCAAAACTTTAGTAATATCTTTATTAGGCTCTTTCAACCTCTCACTCAAAGCCCTAGCATAAGGACTCATATTCCCATGACCATCTTCAGCCGTATCTCCAGCACTGGTAGCAAACCCTATCACCACTTGCCCAGCAGTCGGAGTGACTTGACCCAAACCTTTTTTAGCCGTTGAGCCTTTATGTTTCCCATTTTGAAAATACTTAACCAAAGGATTATTTCGACAAGCATCCACCAAGATAATCCCATACTTAGCAGAACTGGCACTTTCTATAAAGTAATCCAAGTCAACCAAAGTTCGTAGATGAATAGGTTTAGTCGCTGTGGTATTGGCTGGAAACATATAGTTGGTATTGTTCACTTGCATTCCATGACCAGAAAAATAAACCAAAGCTATCTCAGCAGATGTTGCTCTTTGGCTAAAGTTGGCTAGTTCACTTTCCATTTTTATTTTTGAAGCATTTTTAAGTACTTTAATATTAGACTCTTTGAAGCCTATCTCTCTCAGTGTCTTATAGATTCCATCGACATCGTTTAAAGGGTTGTCTAGTGGTTGGAAGCTGTAGTCGTTGTTTCCTATTAGTAGGGCTATTTTGTCTCCTGCACTCAAAAAATTTGTTAGTATTAATCCTATTATCCAGAACTTCATAAACTCTCTCCTAATAACAATTTTATTACACTAACGAATACATAAAACAGGTAACTTGATTGCAGCTACTAATGCCGTATCTCCACCATAATTAAAATTAAATGCTATGGCTTTAGGAACCTTCCCATTAAATGCTTTACTACCAATCCAACTTCCATGGTCTAAAACCCAATACTGATTTGAAGAAAAACCTTTTTGTCTATAGCATGATTGATAAGAAGAGTTCTTTCTGTTTAAGTTTGCTTCATCACATTTAAAACAGTGATTAGGTATTCCCCCACAGTTTATTGCTTCTTTTGTAAAATCATCTTGAATTGGTAAATTTCCTCCACTTGCATTACAAATTCTTTTTGCATTCTGCCATTTAGCTTCACAAAAACCTTGCTTATCTATTTTTCCTCCATTACTTTTACAAATGCTTTTTATTGGAATAATCCATTCTCTTTGTTTACAACTTCCACTCAAACACAAAGTCGGTAAACTCTTAACAAAAACCTCAGGAATTTGTAAACCACCTGTCTTTTGATCTACAGTATACGATATATCATTAGCCAAAGTTGTTAAAGGTACATTTATACTAAGCTTATTAAGCACTACTTGATTAAATAGTCGGTCATCTTTGGCAAAGTGGTTTTTACTAGTAGAGTAAACTATGAGACTTCCCGATGGTCTGTTTTTAACCTGCCCTAAACCTTTAGTACCACCCATCGTTCCTGTAGGCACATCACGACAAGCATCTAAAAACAAAATGTTTGCCTTAGTTTTAGCATTTGCCATCTTTCTAGCAATGGTCTCTACTTTAACCCCATCAGCTTCAACATCGGCTTCATCTCGTGTATCACCATCAACAGGAATAAGATAAGACTCACCATAAGCCTGACTACCATGACCTGAGTAGTAAAAAAGTGCTATGGCATTGGGGTTCTGATAAAGCTTCTTTTTAAAAGTTTTAATCGCTTTTTTCATTTTCTTTTCATCTAAGTCATAGAGTTCTGTAACTTTAAAGTTCATGCCTCTTAGTTTTT
>CACVAR010000274.1 GCA_902727905.1 uncultured Sulfurovum sp.
TATTATAATATTAAATAACTAAATAAAACATTAATTTAAAATTAAATTGTTTTAAATCTCTTTTTCTTTTTAGCTACAATACGTCAAAAAGAATTTTGATGAATCCTCCAAAAGCCAAAAAAATCCCCAAAACACTAAGTAAACACAATCACGAACGTATCGACAACTATTACTGGTTAAATGACCGAGAGAATTCAGAAGTTATTGACTACCTTAATGCTGAAAATGCTTACACAAAAGAGCAGTTAAAACCTACCGAAGCTTTACAAAAAGAACTCTATGATGAGATGATAGCCAAGATAGTAAAAGATGACTCTTCGGTACCTTATGAAATGAACGGTTATTGGTACTACGCTCGTTATGAAGATGGGAAAGATTATCCTATTTATTGTCGTAAAAAAGAGAAGCTTGAGTCCGATGAAATTATCATCTTAGATGTTAATGTTCTGGCAGAGGGTCATGCTTATTATGCTGTGGGTGGTTTGAGTATTAGTCCTGACAATAAGATGCTTTGTTTTGGCGTAGACAATGTTTCTCGTCGTATTTATACCCTTTATTTTAAAAGCCTTGAAACAGCTGAAATATTTGAAGAGACCATCCAAAACACAACAGGTTGGGCTACTTGGGCGAATGATAATAAAACGCTTTTCTTCACCCAAATGGAAGCAGAGACGCTTAGGTCGCATAAAATTTTTAGATATGAGCTGGGTTCTAACAATGAAGTTGAGATTTACCATGAAAAAGACGATACGTTTGGGGTAAGTGTGTCCAAGTCAAAGTCTAAACAATACATCATGATTGATGCTTACTCAACACTTTCTACCGAAACACAAATACTCTCAGCCGACAAACCAAAAGATGCATTTACCATGTTTGCTCCTCGTGAACGTGACTTAGAATATACCGTAGAACATAAAGATGACAAGTTTGTCATAGAAACTAACTACAAAGCTAAGAACTTTCGTTTGATGGAATGTGGATTAACACAGACAAATAAAGAAGCGTGGAAAGAGCTAATCGCCCATAGAGAAGATGTTCTGTTAGAAGGCTTTGAGCTGTTTAATGACTTTTTAGTTTTAGAAGAGAAGAAAAATGGATTAACAGAGATTCGTATTATTAATTCTAAAACGGATGAGTCGTATTACTTAGACTTTGGGGAAGAGGTTTATGATGCTTACATTTCGTCTAATCTTGATTTTGATACCAATCTATTACGTTACGGCTACAACTCTTTAACCACACCCAACTCAACCATTGAGTTCAATATGAATAGTAAAGAAAAGTCACTCTTAAAAGAGACAGAAATACTGGGTGATTTTGACAAAAATAATTATGAAAGTAAAAGAGCATGGGCAACAGCTAAAGATGGTAAAAAGATTCCTATCTCTTTAGTGTACAAAAAAGGCATTGTTTTAGATGGAAATAACCCTACGCTTCAGTATGCTTATGGTTCGTACGGTTACTCTATGGATGCGTCTTTTTCACTTTCAAGACTCTCGTTACTTGACCGTGGTTTTGTTTATGCCATTGCACACATTAGAGGTGGAGAAGAGCTTGGACGTGCTTGGTATGAAGATGGAAAACTCTTGACTAAGATGAATACTTTTACAGACTTCATAGCCTGTTCAGAGTATTTGATAGAGGCTGGATATACCTCAAATGAAAAGCTCTTTGCACAAGGTGGATCTGCTGGTGGTATGCTGATGGGTGGTATTGTCAACATGCAACCTGAACTCTATAAGGGAGTCGTTGCACAAGTTCCTTTTGTGGATGTCGTAACCACAATGTTAGATGACAGCATTCCTTTAACTACAGGTGAGTACGATGAGTGGGGTAACCCTAATAACAAAGAATACTATGACTACATGCTGTCTTATTCTCCTTATGACAATGTAGAGAAAAAAGCTTATTCGAATATGTTGGTAACCACAGGCTTGCATGACTCACAAGTACAGTATTGGGAACCAGCAAAGTGGGTGGCAAAGTTGCGTGATTATAAGACAGATGACAGTTTACTTTTAATGCATATTAACATGGACACAGGTCATGGTGGTGCTTCGGGGAGGTTTGAAGCTTTTAAAGAGGTGGCTATGGTTCAGGGGTTTTTGTTGGCATTAGTGAAAAAGGTTTAAGTAAAATATAATATTCTAATGACAATTTGACATATTTATAGTATTTACTTGAAAGGCACTATATAATATTAAAAGCTTAATTTAGATTCAAAAAGGAAATAGGGTGATGAAAAATAAATATCAAGATAAATTAGTACATTTAACAGAGAATGAGATTGAGGATTTAATTAAACGGTATTACGATGGAGAAAAGAATGAAGTTCTAATTGATGAGTATAATATTGATATTAGAAGTGCTTTATTAGTAAAAACTTTTCCTCCTAAAGTTCATCTTGATAGATTATGTCCATTTTGTAATATTACTATGTTTTCATATCGAGAAAGTAAATCTTCTTTTTCAAAAGAAACTATTTTTTGTAAAGAATGTAAGCATGAGTTAAATAGCTCATATTGTCCTTGTATCAGATGTAAAGGTAATCGATTAGAGAAGGAGAGATTAGCCAAAGAAGAGAAACGAACTTTAGAGAATAGAGAACGAGAGGTTATTTTAGATGAGTATAGAAGGGATAAAGAAGATTCCATTGATATTTCAGAACTTGATATTCAAATGAAGCTTTATTTAAGTTCCTTACTACGAGCTTCTCTTTCAGAAGATTTAAAAGATATTAAACCTCTTTCTAATAGCTCTTTAAAGTTAACACCGATTACATCAGATAATACATATGAAAGGAAAATTATTCCATTTTTAATGAAAAAGAGACTCATTGTATTGTCTCCTAATACAGCATTAGATAGTGTTACTATAGAAGAAAATAAAATTGTTCGCTATATTCCAGTAGATGGAACATATAGATTAAATATTTCTAAAGATGAAGTGGATATTAAACCTGAGTTATTACTTTATTTTGAAGATGAAGATATCGAAGAGATAAATAAAGAACTTTTACTAACACTTTGGCTAGAAATAGGTTTATATGAGTGTTTAGAATATTTATACGTTCAATTAGATGAATATAGGTTACCTTCTGAACATATTGGAGAAAAAACAATCTCAGCAATAAAAGAAGTATTAAATCATTTTTCAATTTCTCAAGTTTTTTATTTTATATATAAAGCTGTAAAAGATTCTGCTGCATATTATCAAAAAGAAGGAATATCAAAAAAACATGCTGTTAATTTGATTGCAGGAAATATATCACGAACTATGGAAAGAGCTATTGCTCAAAATTGGGATATTTCAAAATATGGAAGAGATTATAACTATCCTCAAAGTATTGTTAGTGAAATATTTTTTGATAGAGTATTAAAAATTGGAAATAGAGGGTTTGATAGTGTTGCCAAGAATCATTTTTATACAAATAAAATAGAATCTATAATTTTACCAATGATTTAGAGATTGTTTAATTTCTTACTAAAATATAAAAACTTATTCATTCCATGACAATTTGACATATTTTTAACTTTTATAAACAATATTAAATATAATTGGAAAATTATAAAAGGAAAATATGATGAAAAATAGACTTGACAGGAAGTATCTAATTAGATACAATCTATCATGTATGAAGTAAAGTCAACAGACCTTTTTTCTAAATGGCTTTCGAAGCTAAAAGACATGAAAGGTCGAATGGCAGTGGTTCGTCGTATAGAACGTATGGAGCATGGAAACTTTGGCGATGTAAAGTCAGTAGGTACAAATATCTCTGAACTTAGAATTACTACAGGACCAGCGTATAGAGTTTATTTTACTAAACGAGATGAAGAGATTATTATCTTATTGGTTGGTGGAGATAAATCTACACAATCAAAGGACATTAAAAAAGCCCATGAGCTACTAGAGGAGTATGATGATGAAGAATGATTTGAAAACTTTTGATATAACGGAATACTTAGATAGTGATGAAGCCATTGCTGAG
>CACVAR010000275.1 GCA_902727905.1 uncultured Sulfurovum sp.
AGCTAAAGAAGGAATCTAAAAATCATGCGTGATATGACAATAATTAATAAGCTGCAAAGTATATTTTTTATGATTTTACTTTTCTTCTTAGCCTATATAATTGTTTCTTACCAATTCACGAACAATGCTAGAAAAGAACTTAACAAAATTGCGACTATTACCTCTACAAAAGCTTCTATTCACAAAGAGAACCTTCGACGTTTACGTGACATGAAACTAACCTTTACTGATGCCTACATCGCATTAGAAATAGATATTTTAGATGATCTAGTGGATGATAAAGAAAAAATTTTAGAGAATTTAGAAAAAATTTCTAAACATAATCCTTATAACGATAGACAAAAGAAATTACTGCAAGAATATCATGATGTTACAAAAAAAGGAATCATTGAAAGCATTCTAAAAACCAAAAATGGTGAAAATGTTAGCATAACTGCTTCAATCTTTGATAGTTTAAAATTACTCAATAGTGAAATTTTTACTCTTTATGAACAACTGCACCATGACACACAAAGAGATTTTAAAAGCTCTTTAAATAAAGTTTCCCTAGAAATGAATAACTTCTTTTATCTCTCTCTGATTTTATCATTACTGGCACTTACCCTTGTTTTTCTATCTAACTTTCACATGCGTCGAAACATTAAAGATAGATTTTCAAAAGTCTATACTTCATTAGAAAATTTAATAAAAGAAGAACCAGACTTTTCCAAAAAAATGAAAATTAATCAAGAGGATGAGATTGGTCAATTGGTTAAAGGGTTTAATACTTTACAAACAAAGCTTGAAGCTGACTACAATCAACTTAATGAATTAAAAATAAAAGCTGAAGATACAGCAACCCTAAAATCAGAATTTTTAGCCAATATGAGTCATGAGATACGTACGCCTATGAATGGTATTGTGGGTATGAGTTATCTTGCTTTACAGACAGATTTGAATCCTAAACAAAGAGGCTTTATAGAAAAGATTGATAGCTCTTCTAAAATGCTACTGGGCATCATTAATGATGTACTTGACCTCTCTAAAATAGAATCTGGTAAATTACACATTGAAAAGCTAAACTTTAACCTAAATAGTCTCATTGATAGTGTTATGGATATTGTTAGATTAAAAGCAAATACACAAGGTCTAGGACTTTCTGTAAGTTATGAAAAAAACCTTCCTTCAGAGTTTTATGGTGATAGTCTACGTCTATCACAAGTTTTAACTAACTTACTTGGCAATGCCATTAAGTTCACCTCTATTGGAGAAGTAAGTTTACATATCTCCCAATCATCACAGCATAAACTTAGATTTGAAGTTAAAGATACAGGTATAGGTCTACGGGAAGAAGAACTTACAAAACTTTTTCAACCATTTTCTCAAGCAGATGGAAGTACCACACGTAATTTTGGGGGAACTGGCTTAGGGCTTGTCATCTCTAAACAACTTGTTGAACTTATGAATGGTAAAATTTGGGTTGAGAGTGAATATGCTAAAGGAAGTAACTTTATTTTTGAAATTGAATTAGAAGCACTGCAAAGTAAAACGATTTCTAGTAAAAATGTCAATAAAATCATTGACTTAAAAGAACACAGTATTTTACAAGAAAAACACCATATACTACTGGCTGATGACAATGAAATTAATCAAGAAATTATTTTAGGACTCTTAGAAACATCAAACATTAAACTTGATATCGCTTCAAATGGTCAAGAAGCACTTGAACTCTTTTCTAAAAATACCTATTCACTCATACTCATGGACATACAAATGCCAATTATGGATGGTTATGAGGCAACTAAACTTATTCGCATTCAAGATAAAAACATTCCCATCATAGCACTAACAGCCAATGCCATGAAAGAAGACATTGAAAAAACCAAACTCTCTGGAATGCAAGCACACATTAATAAACCCATTGATGTTGACCAATTATATGAAACACTTTCAAGCTATCTTCCTAAACTATCTAATAATTACGCTATTCCTCAAACCTATAAAGCACTATTTCCTGAACTTTATGAAGCTGTAAAAAGTAAACGACCTAAAAACTGTAGCAATGCCATTCTTCAAATTGAAAAACAAGAGTTAAACGAAGAGAATAAAAGATTTCTCTTAGAAGTAAAAAAACTATTAAAGACCTATCAATACAGAAAAGTTATAACACTTTTAGATAAAAATATAAATAATTTGTAAATATAAATATATAATATTTTATTTTAAGAAATTTTTAATAAAAATAGCTTTATACTGTTTTTATGAAAACTTTATTATTAACTATATTACTATCATCATTTGCATTTTCTAACATATCAATCTATATTTCACATAAAAATAAACTTTCAAAAGTAAGTAATAAACAGATAGCAGACCTTTACCTTAAGAAAACTGACAACATTAATGGTATTAAAGTAACACCCATAGATAGTCAAGATAAAAAGTTGTTTCAAGAGTTTTATAAAAAGGTAGTTAAAAAAAATCCAAGACAACTTCATGCCTATTGGATTAAACAAATTTATAGGGGAAGTACACAACCCCCAAGAAAACTTTCTCCCTCTGCCATAAAAAAGGCAATGAAAAAAAATAAAGCCATTATTGCCTATGACAAAGACCCTAAAACAGGACATATTCTTCTAACCGTTAAATAAGTTTTTCTGTTTCACTAGGTAACAATTTTTAAAGCAAAGAGTTATATAAGTTAAATATAAAATATTAAACTAGAATACCTACTAAACTTCTAAGTAAAACTCTAGGGTTTTATACTAATGCATAATTTAACCATATTATCACGGCTTCGTTTTATTTCAATCATAGCCATTTTCTTTTTTATATTACATATGAGCATTAACTATGTTTTTACAAAAAGTACCATTGATTCTGTACATAATATTACAGGAAAAAGACAAGCAATTTTTTTCTATGATACTAAAAACTTACTCTTAATTGAAGAGATTATTTCCATCTTTGAAGATGCTGCACGTATGGGAGAATTAGACTACCTCGATAAAGCTCATAGAAAAAAAGAACTTATTATTCTTAACCTAAAAGCCTCTAAAACTGCTGGTAGAGAACAAGACATACTTAGTGTTTTAAAAGAGTTTAATACTTTATTTTCTGCTTCTTTATTTTTAAGTAAAAAGTTTATTAAAGATTCTCATGAAAATGATGCATTAACAGACTATGAAAAACTTATAGAGGTTCAAGACTTAACAAAAAAACAATTTCAACTGTTTCAAAAACTACAAGCCAGTTCACAACTAAAATTAAATAATGCAAAGCAAATTTTAAATACAAAAAATAATAGCTATTTTATTTTTACGCTCGTTTTATCATTGTCAGGCTTACTCATTGTTTCAAGTTTAACCTACTTTCTTTATAAACATATACAACGTAGATTTCGTAAAGTTCACTATATGTTAAAAAATCTCAACACTAATAATCCTGACTTTTCTAAAGAGATAGCTGTAGAATATTCAGATGAGATAGGGGCTGTAGTCAAACAATTTAATAACCTAAACCATAAACTTGAAAAAGACTATAAAACGCTAAAAAAACTAAAAATCAAAGCTGAAGATACAGCAAAAATAAAATCAGACTTCTTGGCTAATATGAGCCATGAAATACGTACACCCATGAATGGTATCATTGGTATGTCCTATCTCACACTGCAAACAAAGCTCACAGCTAAACAGAAAGACTTTATAGAAAAAATCGATAACTCTGCTAAAAATCTTTTAGGTATTATTAATAATATATTAGATATTTCTAAAATTGAAGCTGGAAAACTAGAGTTAGAAAAAATCGATTTTAAACTTCATGAAGTCATTGACAGTTCTATTAACCTCCAACAGTTTAAAATGGAAGAGAAAAATCTGACGTTTGAACTAAACTATGAAGAAAATATCTCCACACTGTATCATGGTGACTCACTGCGTCTCTCACAAATACTGAACAACTTATTTTCTAATGCTGTTAAATTTACCTC
>CACVAR010000276.1 GCA_902727905.1 uncultured Sulfurovum sp.
CCAAAGTGTACACCACATTCTAATAAATCTTTCATTGCTACCATATTTTGCTCCTTGCAAAAGTCCAAAAATAGATAATAAATTATGTATTTCAAGACAAAAATAATATTTTTAGAGACCGTAGTCTGTAACCTGAGCTTGATGAAGTGTTATTGTCACAGCTTTATGAGGTTTTCTATAGGCAAGGCAGATTTTTGAAGGACTAACTTATGTTAATTCGAAAAAATCTAACGCAGTATATAGGAAACCTCATAAAGCCCGAAGGGAAGTCTAAAAAGAGTCAACATTTAAACAATAAAATTTTTGAATTAGCTAAGGCTAGTCCTACAAATTTAATTATTCAAATCTTAACTCTTTTTAGACTTCTGTGATAATAACACTTCATCAAGCTCAGGTTATAGGTTTATGCCACTGTAGTCCTTAACACAAAAAGTGCAACCGTTCAAGGAATAACTACATGAGAATTTTGCTTCTCTTTTATAGATAATTATAAAAAGCTCGGGATTATATCGAAAGTTAGGTTAGAGAGGATAGGGTTTTTGGTTTCTGTAGGGTATTTTTCCCGAAAACACTGTGATGGGGTATATTTTGTAATTTTATTTATGCCATTTTTCATTTGACGGTGTTTTCATGGGAAAACACCCTACAAATTTTTTAAAAGTTCAGCAATCTTTAAAGCACCATTTTTTTCAATCATACCTTGAAGCTTTTCACTTTTTTCTTGCATATTCTCATCTAAAAGTTCAATAACTTTTTGAACATCAAGTTCTTTTTCTCTCATAATCCAAGCAACATCTTGGTCTACTAAAAATTTGGCATTGTAGAATTGATGGTCAGCTGCTGCATAAGGGTAAGGGATGTAAAGTGCTGGACAGGCGATGGCTGAAAGTTCCCAAAGGGTTGAAGCACCTGAACGGGCGATGGCAAAGTCTGCTTCTTGCATGTAGTCAGAGATTTTTGTGCTAAAACCAAATACTTCGGCTTCTATCTCTAGCTCACTATAGGCTTTTTGAACCTCTTCAATGTTACGTTCACCTGCTTGATGAATAATCTTTATGTTTTTTTCTTTCAAGGTTGCTGCGAGTTCTAAAGCTAGTTCATTAATGGCTTTGGCTCCTTGTGAACCACCTAAAAACATAATGGTTTGAATGTTTTCTCTTATGCGTGATTTTTCAAAATATTCATTTTTGATGGGATAAGCTTTGATGGGACTTTGTTCTTCGTATGAAGAGATGAATGCTTTGGCTCTTGAACGTAAAAGTTTGTTAAGTGAACCAATGGCTGCATTTTGTTCATGAATAACTAGAGGTATACCCAAAGTAATGGCTGCAAAAGAGGTTGGGGCTGCTGAGAACCCACCAACACAAAAGACTGTTTTAGCTTTGCTCTCTTTAAGGATTTTTCTAGCTTTGATGGTTGCTTTGATAAGCATGAAAACTGATTTGAATTTTCCTAAAAAACCTTGGTTGACAACACCTTGTGTGGGTAGGAAGTGTACAGATTTAAACTGTTTATCTTCAGCAAACCATGCTTGATCTTGTCCTTTAGTTGAACCTATGTAAATAAGCTCAACATCCAGTAAATGTTCTTTTACAGCTTTGATAATGGTGAGGTGACCACCTGTTCCTCCACCTGTCATGACAATACTCATGCGTTTATCTCCTATATACTTTTATCTTCGTTCAACTTTTCTATCTTCGTTCTACTTTTTTGGAAATCATTAAAACAATACCAATGCTAAGAGCAGAAGCGATAACTTGTGAACCACCATAACTTAAGAATGGTACGGCAATACCCTTAATAGGGGTAATCCCAGAAATACCAAATGAATTAATAAGAAATGAAAAAGTAATGAGTAAAGCAGCACCAACACAGTATAAATAGTAAATTGGGTTGTCAACTTTTGCTGCTATTTTAAAAATACGAAAGATGATAAAAAACATTATAAAAGTTACAAAAATAATGGTAATGAATCCAAGTTCTTCTGCGATACCAGCTAAAATAAAGTCCGTATTTACTTCTGATAAATGACCTAGTTTATACTGTCCATTTCCAAGACCCTGTCCGAAGTAACCTCCATTACGAATAGCATCTATGGAGTTTGAAATTTGATAAGTTTCAAGTCGGTTTACTTCATCTCCAAAGGAGAGAAACCAATCTTGAATTCTTTTAATTCTATGTGGTTGAGTAATAATTAATATGACAAAAGAGCCTATTCCTAGTCCTGCTAATATAGAGAAAAATCTAAAGCTACTTCCTACTAAAAGAAATAGAATGGTAAGGGTTAAAGAGAGTACTAAGGTTTGCCCTAAATCTTTTTGGAAAACAGCAATTAGCAAGGTACTAACAATTAGTACGATGATGTAGGGAACAAAGATTTTTATCTCTTCTTTGAGGCTCATTTTACCTCGTGGAAGTCTGGTTCTCACAAGTGACCAAGAGATGAACATAATAAACCCAACTTTGTAAAACTCAACAGGGGTAAGGGAAACAGCACCTAAATTAATCCAACGTTTAGCACCACCAACACTTTTGACAAGCGTTTCAGGAAGTAGGGGCATGATAAGTAGCATAGTGAGAAATACTAAAAAAATAATCATGGCAATGGGTTTAAACCATTTGTCTGGATCTAGTTTACTTAGCCCAACTAATAATATGACTCCAATAACAATAGCGATGAATTGTCTTAGAAAGAAATGCATGTCGTTGTATCCATACTTGATAACGGCATAGCTTGAAAGAGAATAAGACATGATTAATCCTAAGATTAAAAGGATCATTGTCGCGCCAAATAGAGGTTTATCAATCATAATTATATTCTTTATTGTTTTAGTGGGCATATTTTATCAGAATTTTAGTAAAATTTGTTTGTTTTAAAATAGACTTCTTTTTATAAAGGTTAATATGCAAGAAAATAAAATGATACGTTATAGATCAGCCATATTATTAGCACTTTTTATAGGAATATTTATACTTTTTTTTATATTTTTAGTGAATTTTGCACAAAAGCTTGGAAGTAGTGATACTTTAAAAAATAAAATTGTAAAGCTTGAAAACAAAGCTGTACGTGGAAAAATAATATCAGCCGATAATTTTATATTGGCACATAGTAGTAAACTCTTTCGAGCAGAAGTTAATGCTAGGAGTATTGATCCTAAAAAAAAGAGGCTATTTATTAAGCTTTTTTCAATTTATTCTGGAATTAGTGAAGAAGAAGTTGAATCTAAGTTTTTAGATAAGTCTGGAAAAGCAGTTAAAAAGCATGTTATTCTTACAGATAGTTTAGATTTTAGATTAGCAAGTGACTTAAAGTCTTTGGCTTATAAGATGCATAAATTAAAAATTTTTAGACCTTTAAATCCTGCAAAGCCCCATATTATTTATGGTTTAGATATTTTGCCCTCTAGTGAACAACGCTATTTTCCTCATAAAAAGATTTTAACCCCAGTTGTTGGTTATGTATATAGAGAAGGTCAGAGCTATAAAGTAAATGTTGGAATGAAAGGTTTAGAGAAAGCTTATGGCTCTGAACTTGTAGCAGACAAAAGTGGTATGATAAAAGGAAAAAGTGATGCCCTTAGTACACCATTAAGAACAGGTGAAAGCAGAGAGATAAAAAGAGTAGATGGTTTAGATTTACATTTAAATATTGCTCTTTCTTTTCAAAAGAAAGTTGAAGTAGTACTTGATAATATGAAAAGCCAAACAGCTGCAGAAGAGGTGATGGCTGCTGTTATGAATTCAGAAACAGGAGAACTACTTGCATTAGCCAGTTCTGAACGTTTTAATCCTGCACGTATTTATCAAAAAGATGTTAAGGCATTAAACCCTAACTTTACAGAGTATCTTTATGAACCAGGTTCTGTAATGAAGCCTTTAACCATGGCTGTTGCACTGGAAAACAATAAAGTAAACCTTTCGAAGCAAATTCGTTTAGGTGGTAAGTTTAAAGTTTCTGACACTTATACGATTTCAGATGATGACTCTTTTAAAGCGTTAACGCCTAAAGGTATTATTATGTATTCATCAAATATTGGGATTTCTAAGATTGCATGGAGATTGTCTGGACAAGAACTTTATAGTGGTTGGAAAAGATTTGGTTTAGCTACTCCATCGGGTATTGATCTTTCTAAAGAGTTGGTAGGGGAAATAAAAGCACCATACCTTTTTAATCATAAAGTACATGCAGCTAACACAGCTTATGGTTACGGAATGCTCTCGAACTTTATGCAATTTATAAAAGCCTATTCTGCATTTAACAACAATGGTATAGCTGTAACACCTCAGATTGTTAAGTATCTTAGTGATGAAGCTGGGAACCAATATAAGAGTTCACACGATGTATCTTCTTTGCAAGCATGTTCAAGTAAAACGGCACAAGTAATTAATGACATGTTGCAAGGTACTGTAAACAGAGGAACGGGAACAGCAGCACAATATGATGGATTGGAAGTTGGAGGTAAAACTGGTACAGCCCATATTTCTGAAAGAGGACGTTATGTTGAAAAGTATCATAGTAGTTTTTTTGGTTTTGCTAACGATAAACAAGGGCATAAATATACCATTGGGGTTTTTATGATTAAACCTAAAAAAGTTTATTTTGCTTCTCAAACAGCAGCACCTACTTTCCAAAAAATTGTGGCTAAGATGGTTGAGGAAAAATATTTAATTGTAGATGAGGCTTTGGCTAAAAGACATTTGGCTAAACGAGAAGCTGTGCGTATAAAAAAACATGCTGCATATGTTCGTAAAATTCAAGCCTATAATAAGAAACATGGTATAAAATAAAAGGTTTATACAACTCAAAGGATAAAAATGAAAAATATGATGAAGAAATTAGTACTGGTAAGTTTAGGATTAGTTGTTGGTTCTTTTACAGCTTGTGTTGGTGTTGATCCACAAGGTCGAGGGTATTCTGTAGCTGTTCCAATGGGCATGATAAATTCTACTTTAGCGAATCAGTTTCCAGTTAAAGAGAGTAGAAGTTTTGGAACAGTTGAGATAAAAGACCCAGATGTTTTAGGACAACAAGGGTCAGAAAAGCTTTCAATTGGAACAGCTTTTAATGTGAGTAGTATGTTAATGCCAAATGGTCTTGGAGGTTCTTTAAAACTTTCATCGGGGGTACGTTTTGACCCAAAGACCCAAAACTTGTATTTGGCAAATCCAATGGTTGAAGACTTAAAGTTTCAAGATTTTTCATTGGCTAAGTACTTGACGAATGACATGCGAAATGCATTGGGACTTTTAATTGCAGAGACAATTTCAAAAAAACCTATTTATAATATTTCAAAAGCTGGAATGGGTTCTGGATTTGTTCGTGGTATAGATGTACGTGATGGTCAGATATTTTTAACCTTTGGTCTATAAAGAATGATAAATAATAAGCCAAAGTATACACTTTTTAAAAATGCTTCTTATGCATTAGATGGATTGGTACATGCTTTGAAAAATGAAACCTCTTTTAAGCTTGAAATATTGATTGCTTTAATTGTGTTTCCTCTTATTTATTTTATGCCATTTGAATTGATATATAAATTGGTATTATTGATTACTTATTTTATGATTATGATTGCAGAGTTATTGAATTCTGCTGTTGAGAATGTCGTGGATTTAGTGACGAAAGAGATACATCCTTTAGCTAAATCAGCAAAAGATATTGGTGCTACAGCTGTTCTGTTTACGGTTATTTTGCATATTTTATGTTGGCTTATTATTGGGCTACATACTTTTCTTTAAGGGTTTAATGATGAAGATTATTGTTTTAGCAGCTCTTTTTTCTCTTTTACTTTATGCAGAGACAGAAGTAAATGCTACAAAGCATCCTCTTCTGAAAAAGTTTGATAAAGATAAAGATGATAAAATCTTTTATACTGAGGCTTCAACGGAGCTACAAGATGACTTCTGTCAATATGATGTTAATCAAGATGGTTATATTGATGAAGTTGAAGTTGAGAGTGTAAAATGATGGGTGATTATATCAGTTAGGAAGGACTCTTATGGAGTATTGGAATCATATCTATGAACACTTTAATCCTGTCGCAGTAGATTTTGGATTTATTTCAGTTCATTGGTATGGGATTATGTACATCTCAGCACTTTTAGTTGCTTTATGGTTTGCAAAATGGATTATCAAAAAAGATAATATGCCCATTGCAGAAGAGACCATTGATTCTTATTTCATATGGATTGAAGTGGGTATTATTGTAGGGGCACGTGTTTGGTACATTCTTTTTTATGATCCTAATACAATGTATTATTTAACGCAACCTTGGCAAATATTTAATCCTTTTTCAAATGGAGAATTTGTAGGAATAAGAGGCATGAGTTATCATGGTGCTGTGGTTGGTGCAGCAATTGGGTCTTATTTATTTGCAAGAAGAAACCCTGGACAAATCTATAAAATATTAGATGTCGTAGCACTAGCTGTACCAGTTGGTTTTGTTTTTGGACGTATTGGAAACTTTTTAAATCAAGAATTAGTAGGACGTGCTACAGATGTTCCGTGGGGAATCTATGTTGATGGTGTGTTAAGACACCCTTCTCAGCTTTACGAAGGATTCCTAGAAGGTATTTTAATAGCCATTATTATTTATTTAATTCGTAAAAGAAGAACTTTCGATGGTGCTTTGATAGGTATATATGGTGCATTATATGGTACAGCAAGATTTATTGCAGAGTTTTGGCGTCAGCCTGATATACAGTTAGGGTATTTGTATGGTGAATGGTTAACAATGGGACAGATTCAGAGTTTTATTATGATTTTACTCTCTTTAGGAGTTTATCTATATATCAAAAATCATACAGAAACATCGACTAAAAAGTTAAGGCGTAAAAAAATAAAAAAGTAAAATAGAACTTATAAAATAATTTATATTTGTTTTTAATAAATAATATTTTATATTGTGTAATAAATATCATGTTAAAATAACTCTTTAATAATATTATATAGGAGTTAGTTTATGAAAAAGATAATGATTAATATGGCTATTATAGGTGTAAGTACTTTATTACATGCAGGAGGGGACATTTTACCTACAGTATTTGAAACTGAAGAAGTTGTGGTTCCTGTTGAACCCTATATTCCACCACCAGTCAAAGTTATTCCCCCTGTAGCTGTTATTCCTCCTCCCCTTGTTTTAAAAGATATTGTGCCTTTGGGACTTTATGTAGGTTTAGGGCTAACAGCTGCTAGATATAATCCTGGTTGTGGCTGCCCAATTAAAGGGCAGGTTGATAAGACAGCTGGGGTTATTGCTCGTGTTGGATATGACTTTAATGAATATCTTGGTATTGAAGGTAGAGGAATTAGAACAAACTGGAAGTCTGATGGTGGAAAAATAAAACATCTTGGTCTCTTTGCAAAACCAATGTATCCTGTGTCTAACGATATAAATGTTTATGGATTGGCTGGCTATGCAAAAACAACAACGCAAGGAAATAAAAGACGTGTTGATGCTGAAACATTTGCTTGGGGGCTAGGTTTAGAGTATGACTTAGCTACCGATACCCCTAAAGAAGGTAAATACAATAGAGACTTTGATGGTTATGGTGACCAAGAGGGTGGTTGGGGACTCTTTACTGATTATGAACGATTGGTACAAAAGTCTGGTTCTCCAGATTTAGATACCATTAACTTTGGTGTCACTTACGACTTTTAATCTATTTACCACTTAACTGATTGCTCATAAAAGTTAGCAATCAGTTTTTTCCATACAGTTCAATATAAACTTTAGAAATAGCAATTAAAAATGAAGTAATTGCTGGTCCTAAAATCATTCCCCAGAAACCATAAGAACTCATACCTGCAACAATAGAAAAGAAGATAAGCAATTCATTAATTTTTGTAGAACTGTGTAAGATGTTGTCTTTAATGTATTTAATAATCATTGGCTTAATAAAGGTATCAGCCAATATGGAGATAACTAATATGGAGTAGAGTGCTATGATAATCGCTGAGTTTGCATTGATAGTATTCCATGCATAAAGTGAAACAGGTAGCCAAACTAAAACACCTCCAACAAAAGGGATAAGGGAAGCAAAACCATAAATGGTTCCAAAAAGTAGACCGTTAAAACCAAAAAATGAGATAACAATACCAAAGAGTAAGCCTTCAAAAATAGCTGTAACAATAATAGAGTAGAAAACAACTTCCATGGTAGAAGATATCTCTTTGACTATTTTATTTCCCTCTTCATCAGTCATTGGTAAAAAAGAGGTAATGAGTGAGAAAAGTTTGTCAGCATAAGAGTTTAATATAAAATAGAAGACAATCACAAAGAAAACATTTTTTATAAATCCAATACCATGGCTTCCAGCTTTGGTAATGGTTGCTGTTGAAGTTTTAATATTTTCTAAAATTTTTTCATTATCTAAGTACTCTTTAGACCAATCTTCGAGTAAGGGAACACCTTCTACTAAAGAGATAATCTTTATGGTAGTTTGGGTAATGATATCTGCATCAATAGAAGCCAGCGCTTGTACACCAGTTGTTGCAATATAAATAATAGGTACAAAGAGAATAAGAAGAAGGAGTAGACTGAGTAGACTTGCAGAAATTTTTTCAGAGTTTAGATTATAGGTGATTTTAGTATGGAGGTTAGCAGTTGCCATGGTCAAAAGTAGCGCAACAATCATAGAGAGTAAAAAGGGTTGATAAATAGTATAAGCACCAATGAGTGCAAAGCCAAATAGAATGGCAATAATATAGTCACTTTTACTAAGCATCTTTGTTACCATTTAATCTAAAATAACTATAAGACTTCTCCGTAGCAACACGCCCACGTGCAGTACGTTCAATATAACCATTAGCAAGTAAATAAGGTTCTAAAACATCTTCAATGGTTCCTTCATCTTCACTCAGTGCTGCTGCGATGGTTGAAAGTCCCATAGGACGACCTTTAGAAGCGATAAGAAATTCAAGTAAACGAATATCTTCTTCATCAAAACCTAAGTTGTTAACACCAAGTTGGTCAAGAGCATATTGCGTTGTTTTGATGTTAACCTTTTCTTCATTTGCAACTTCCGAAAAGTCACGAACTCTTCTTAAAAGACGTAGTGCTAACCTTGGTGTTCCACGACTTCGTTTCGCTATTTCATGAGCAGCTTCTGCATGGGTTTCTTTGTCAAGTTTAATGGAAGCTAAACGTACAATCTCTGCTAGTTCTTCAGCTGTGTAGAATTGCATACGAAAGTGCATACCAAAACGTTCACGCAGAGGATGGGAAAGCATACCAGCTCTGGTTGTTGCACCAACTAGTGTAAAACGTGGGAGGTCAATCTTAACTGTTTGAGCTGCAGGACCAGAACCAATAATAATGTCTAGTCTAAAGTCTTCCATGGCAGAATAAAGTATCTCTTCAATAGCTGGAGACATACGATGAATTTCATCAATAAATAATATGTCACCTTCTTCAATGTTTGTTAAAATTGCAGCTAAATCACCAGATTTTTCTATCATAGGTGCTGCTGTAGTTTTAATATTGGCTCCCATTTCAGAAGAGATGAGGTTTGCAATGGTAGTTTTACCCAAACCTGGAGGTCCAAAAAAGAGTATGTGGTCTAGTGCTTCGGACCTTTTTTTAGAAGCTTCTATAAATACTTTTAAATTCTTCTTTATTTGTCCTTGACCAATGTATTCATCCCAAGAAGAAGGACGTAAGGAGACCTCTTCTATAAATTCATTGTCAAATTTTTCTATGTCGACGATTCGTTCCATTTTTGTCTTTCGTTTAAAATCAGACTGTTGTAGTATCAGTATTTTATCTAAGTGCCTCTTAAAGCTAATGTTTTACAATGTTTTATGTTTCTCTCTTTCGAATTAAATTGATAAGTATAAATAGATGATAGGTTGTTTAAATTAGTGAAAGACACAAATCTTATAAATATATGTGCCTTGCAAGAAGACTTCTTTTTTACCCGTATAAGAAGTTTACTCAAGCCCTCTATTGATAAGGGCTCAGTCCATTACTTTAGTAAGTATATTCCTCACTAGGAAACTGTTTACTTTTTACTTCGGCACTATATTTATCAATATTTTCACGTACAAGTTTTGCACCATCAAAATATTGTTTTACAAATTTTGGTTTAAAATCTTCAAAGAAACCAAACATATCTGACCAAACTAAAACTTGTCCATCACAATCTAACCCAGCACCTATTCCAATAGTAGGAATAGTAATGGCATCCGTAATTGCTTTCGCTGCTTCCGACTTTACACCTTCAACCACAATGGCAAATGCACCAGCAGCTTCTAATGCTTTGGCATCTTCTACCAAAGAGGCAATGTCTGTTTTGTCTTTACCACGGATTTTATACCCACCATCTGATCTTAAGAATTGTGGCATAAGCCCAATATGACCTAAAACAGCAATAGAGTTTTGACTTAAAGCTTTAACAATATGGGCACGCTCTTTACCACCTTCAATTTTAACAGCTTGTGCATTGGTTTCTTGGTAAGCACGTGTCGCATTTTTAACGGCTTCTATTTCATTAGTGTAGGAACCAAATGGCATATCTAATACAATGAGAGGTAAAGAAGCACCATTACATACAGCTTGAGTATGGTAAATCATTTGGTCAATGGTTGCTGAGAGTGTGTCATCTTTTCCTAAAAAACTCATGTTAAGGCTGTCCCCAACCAATATCATGTCAACATGACCATCAAAAAGTTTAGCAAAAAGTGCATCGTAAGCTGTGACCATTGTAATTGGTTCAACACCTTTCATTTTAGCAATGGTCGTTAAAGTTACTTTCTTAGCAACTTTTTCAGTATGAATACTCATGGTTTATACCCTATTATCTTAAGTTAATTTAAGCATTTTATCAAAAAAATGTATAATACTGCTATTAATTTAGAAAAGAGTTTATATTGAAAAATTTAGTAGCATATATTACCACGGGTTATCCCTCTTTAGAGTTTACAGTTGATATGGCTTTGGCTTTAGGGGAAGCAGGAGTTGATACCTTAGAATTGGGTATGCCTTTTTCAGACCCAGTAGCTGATGGACCGGTTATTGAAAAAGCCAATTTAAAAGCATTACAAAATGGTTTTAAATTAGAACATTTATTTGATGCCTCAAAAGAGATTGCACCCCATATAGATACTTTATGGATGGGATACTTTAATCCTTTCTACCATAAAGGTATGGACTTCTTTATTGATCAAGCACAACAAAGTGGCGTCAATGGATTTATTATTCCTGACTTACCTTTAGAAGAAGCAAGACCCTATAAAAGAATGATGAAAGAGGCAGACCTTTCACTTATTGATTTTATTGCACCTACGGATTCTAAAGAACGTATTAAAGAGATCGTAACGGATGCTCAAAAATTTATCTATTTAGTAGCTTATGCAGGGATTACAGGTTCAGGACAGAGTGAAGATTTGCAGCCAATAATTACGAGTATTAAAGAGTATACAGAGACACCTGTTTATGTAGGTTTTGGTGTAAATGAAAAGACAGCAAAAGAGAAAGCTAAAGGTGTGGATGGTGTTATTGTTGGTTCTGCGTTTGTAAAGGTTCTTTTAGATGAGAGTTTAAATGGTTCTCAGAAAATCAAACATATATCGGCACTTGCTAAAGAAATTAAAGAAAAAATTAACGAATAATTGAAAATAATGTTACAATTATAAAAATAAACTTATCATAAAATATTAGGATTTTAAAATGATTAAAAAAACAGTTTTGGAAGAGTTAGACAATAAAATCTCACTAATACTAGAAAAACATAATGAATTAAAAGAAGAAAACCGTTTACTAAAGGAGACTTTAGTTTCTAGTCGTGAGACTGAAGCTAGACTACGTCAAGAAATTTTAAAACTAAAAGAAGAAGATGAAATGAAAGACTTAGAACTCGAAGATATTGCTTTACGTATTAGTAAAAGTATGGGTGTAAGTTTAAATCATGAAACAGTTTCTATGGCATCTTGACATAAGAAATTCTTTGTGTTATAATGAGTGTTCCTCTGTAGATAATCTCCTTCATATTTTATCTACAAGAACTTATGGGGATGACTTGGTTTCGACTGGAATAGTCGGGGCTATGTGCATGTCGGACTGAGCAATTCCGTTATACGGCTCACAATGCATAACTGCAAACAATACAGATTACCGTCCAGCTTACGCAGTAGCGTAAGTCAACCCCGAGCGATCGGAGGACTGCCTTACCGACGAGTTCCATCTTAATCGGGTTTTAGGCATCACATCTGATGGATATGCTCTGTAGAAGCTATGCTACAGTGTGAGAATTCTAGCTGGTCTTGTATAGCTTTGGGTGCTGTGCGAAGCAAGATAAGATGAAACATCACCGACTAAACATGTAGAGTCATAGTGCTAGCTATTTTAGGACAGGGGTTCAATTCCCCTCGTCTCCACCATTAAAGTCTTAAATAAAGTTAAACTTCTATCTATTTTTAAATATTCATCTTTTATAAATTTAGCATAATCTTGTATAATCATTTCTGTATTTAGTATGTTTTATCTTATGAGAAAAAAACTAATAGTAAAATTAATTTAAATAATTAAAATTTTTTTAAGTTTTTGATATAATTATTTAACAATTTAAAAATAAAGAGTATTTAAAATGAAAAAAATTATACTAATAACTGCTACTATCTTAACACATCATATTCTCTATGCTGATGTAATGAATAAAACTTATAAACCCTATAAGCCTATGTATAGCTACTCATATTCATATAGCAGATTAATAAACTTAAATAATTACAGTTTAAAGTATTTAGAAATGAAAAAAGAACATAAAAAAGTAGTAAGGCTTTTAG
This sequence comes from uncultured Sulfurovum sp., assembly GCA_902727905.1. Lineage (GTDB taxonomy): Bacteria > Campylobacterota > Campylobacteria > Campylobacterales > Sulfurovaceae > UBA1140. The sequence goes on from CACVAR010000276.1 coordinate 12,785, forward strand.
AGAATGCAAATAAAACGATCAGCGATTTAGAATTTAGAATACAGGCACTAGAAAAAAATAGCAATTATTGGAAAAATAAAGCTAATAAAAGAATGACTCCAAATGCTAAAGCAAAAAGAGAAGAAGCACTTAAGAAGATGAGAGAGCAATTGAAAGTGAAATAAGGGAAGTAATGAAGGAAAATAAAACGGATATAGAAAAAGTTTCAATAAGTGAAGTATTTAAAGATAATTTGAAAATTTTTGTATGGGTATTTGTCTTATGGTTAATATTTTTTATAGGAACTGTTTGGATTGGAAATGATTTAAGTTTTGATTTATTTAATCCATCAATGAAATTAACTGATTTAGGAACATTTGGAGATAGTTTCAATGTTCTTACAAGTTTATTTACAGGGTTAGCATTTGCTGGTGTTATTATTTCTATAATACTTCAGACTCAAGAGTTAAAAGCTACGAGGGAAGAATTACAAGGACAAAAAGAAGCTTTAGTGGAGCAACAAAGAGAAATGGAAGTTCAAAGTTTTGATAATAAGTTTTTTCAGATGTTAAACTCATATAATCTTTCAATGAACAATGTAAAAATGGGTAAAACAAGAGAAGGAAGTCAGGTTTATGAAGAATTAGAAAGGAACTTTAAAGGAATGATATTGCAAGAAGCAACTGAACTCTTAAGTTTTCAAAATATTTTTAATAAGTTTAGCAAAAGATATAACTTTTTGATGAAATTTAATTTTATTAATTTATACCAAATTTTAAAATTTGTAGATAGTAATAAAAATGATAGTATAGTCAAAAAAGACTATACAAATATACTAAGGGCTCAATTATCTAAAAGTAAGTTAGTATTATTATATTTTAATGCAATTGGTATAATTGAATCTAATGGTAAAGAATATAAAGAACTGATTGAAAAATATAGCTTTTTTGAACACTTAAATTATCAAGATTTATTCAATTATAAAAATGCAGAAATATCAAGCAGAATACAAGTTTATGTTGATGAATTATTAGTTCAATACGATAAAAAGGCTTTTGGAAAAAATACTCAACTGATTGAAAAATGGGAAGAGCTAAAAGCAAAAAGTAATACCTTGCATATTGAGTAGGGGTTTAGAAGAAATCAACAGTTTTTATTTCTCAAATCATACTCATCATGGTCACAAATACAAACCAAAATAGCAGTATTCTCAATAACCGTCATAAGAATTCTATATTGTGTATTTAGTACTCTTATAGAGTATCGGTCTTTATCTTTTTTACAAGTCATTTTTTTATAGTGTAGTGATGGCTCTTGAATATTTTCTTGAAACTTGACTAGAGTATTCTCAATTTCATCTTCACTCATGACATGCTTTTTAATTAGTCTTTTTTTAGTACGTTTATATTGTGTTGTTTCTTCTATGGTCATATATTTATGCTGATTGCTTTTGAGTCATTAACTTAACTTCTAGTTGACCCATTCTATCCATGAGAAGTGTATTAGCTGTATATAATCTATCTAACTCTTTATCAAATTCATTAAATAGTGAATTATTAGAATTATGTTTTTGTAAACGCTTTCTTATAAGCTTAATATTATCAGATAGGTCAATTGTAGTATCATAGAATTCATCTAAGTCATCAATAGGCATACTACTCATATCATCAATTAATAATGTCTCTTTTTCTATTTCTAAAGCCTGTTTATGAATAGAGTTAATGAGTAATCTCATAATAGAAGTAAATAAATCTTTAGTAGATGAGTCATTAGCTTCTATAGCTAAATCAAAAACTTCATCATAGTTAATATAGTTTTTATTCATAATAGCTGTCATAATATGGTTACTCCTTTTAAAATTATTATAGATTTATTATAGCATAAGCCTTTGAAAGAAAATGGATCTAGTCGCGTATGGAACAACTTTTGATAGATAGCCTAATTTCATTATTTCACAATTTTTCTTTTTAAAATCTTATGTTTTTGAGTACAATAAACTATAATAGTTAAAAAAAGTTAGCTTAGAGGCTAATATAAAGGATTAATCATGAAAAAATTATTAGTAAGTACAAGCTTTGTTTTATTTCTTATACTCTCAACTGGTTGTGCTCCAGCAGGGCAAAGTGGACCCAGTGTAGCACAGAATGTAACTATTGAATCAGGTACTATTCAGTCTCTTAAAAAAGTGGAGACAGGAAGTAGTGGTGCTGGTGGTATGATTGGAGGAGTTGTTGGTTCTGTAGGTGGCTCTATAGCTGGTTCTCATGTGGGAAGTGGTACAGGACGCGCAGTTGCATCAGTATTGGGTGCAGTAATTGGCTCTGTTGTTGGTAGTACAGCTGGTAATAGCGTAGATACAAATTATGGACAGCAAGTAATGGTTAGATTGAATAGTGGAAGAACAGTTGTTAGCGTTTTAGAGATGAATGGAGAAACAGAACTTTTAAAAGTTGGACAAGCTGTAAAAGTTTCTTTTACGGGTAATAAAATATTGAGTATATTGCCAGAGTAGTTTTTTAAGAAATAAATTAAAATAAAATTAAACAAATTTTAGTTATTATTAACATAATCTATAACTAAAGAGAGTACAAATGGCAATTAGTGATTATGTTGAACAGATATTAAGTAGCCCTGTTTATGTCTTTGATAATATCATCGAAAAGCTAATTGGCAAAAATGTACATTACTCAAAAATTGAACTCAGTCGCTATTCTATTCAAATGGATGGGACGTTAGTAGAGTCTATTAAATCTGTATTAAAAGACTTAAACGAAGAGGAAGGAATATTTTCTCGTTTTTTATATTCTAATTTTGGGATTGAAATACGAAGAAACAAGAGAAGGGAACAGTTATTATATTTGGGTTCAGAGCTAAAAACACAACACTCAAAAATTAAAGCTAGAGTATACGCACTACATAGGCAAAAGGAGAGACTTGCGTATAGTATAGTCGATTTAAAACGTCTAAGTGAAGGTTTTAGTAGTAAAGACATGTTTTTTGAAAGTGATAAAGTTAAAAATAAAAACAAATTTTATATTGATGAAATTGAGCGTAAAATAAATGAACTGCAAGGTATACAACTTTCATTATTAATGAAGCATGATGACCTTTCAGAGCTTGAAAAGATTTATCATAAGTTATTTAATAGCATCCCTCGATATCAAGATTTACATGAAGAGACACATCTTCTGTTAGCACGACCAGTTAAAGCTTAACTTTTTGAAGCAGAAACGAGAGACAAGTTTCAAAACATTTCATTTTGGTTGACAGCTTTTAGAATTTTGCTTATCATTGGCAAAAATTTTAAAGTGAGCTTTTAAATGTCCTTAGATTCTTGGGCTAATTATGCTGACATTTTGGCAATTCCCATAGGAGTTGTTGGGGTTGTCTTGATTATTAGGCAGTTACGTTTGTCTTTACATGAAAGTGAACGAGAACATCAAAGACGACAAAATGAGATGACATTAAATGCGTATAATACCGTTAGAGGGGATTTACGTGAAACCATTAGAAGAGTAAGACATAAACTTGAACTCAATGATATGTTTGATCAGTTTACTGAAGATAATTTGCAACATATTATTGAGGACAATGTGTTACGAGATGATGTGGCAAGGATGCTAGGCTTTCTTAATAAGTTTGCTGTTGGTATTAAGTATGATGTCTTTAATCTGGAGCTTTTAAATGATTTATCAGGAACACTTTTTATTCAAACATTTAGTCAGTTTAAGCCCTATATTGACTGGGTTCGTAAAGATTCAGAAGTTTTTTATATGGATTATGAACGTTTAGTAGAGAAGCTTAAACACATGCAACGCGCTAAAGATTTGGAAGAGGATTCATTCTAACTCTATCCTAATTACTCTTTAGCTATAATTCCAAGAATTTTGTCTTAATATAAGCTACAAACTTCATAATTAATTTTATTGAGGATTTAAATGTTACTCTTTACTCCTGGTCCAACTCCTGTCCCTGAATCTGTTAGACAAGCAATGGCTACCCCGACACTACATCATAGAACCCCTGAATTTGAAGCGATTTTTAAAGAAGCTCGTGAGCGTTTGTTGAAACTGTTTGGTATGGATGAAGCAGTAATGTTGGCAAGTTCTGGAACTGGTGCTATGCAAGCCTGTGTGTTAAACCTTTGTAAAACAAAAGCCTTAACCATTAACGCTGGTAAATTTGGTGAACGTTTCGGAAAAATAGTAACAGCAATGGGCAAAGAGCTTGTAGAGTTAAAGTATGAGTGGAATACTCCAGCTTCTTTAGATGATGTTAAAAAAGCATTGGCGAAAAATTCTGATATAGATGCACTGTTTATCCAAGTGAGTGAGAGTGCAGGAGGTCTTAGACATCCTGTTGAAGAGATAGCTTCTTATGTAAAGTCGGTAAATCCTAACATTATGGTGGTTGCTGATGGTATTACAGCTGTGGGTGTTGAGAAGATTGATATTTCTAACATAGATGCATTGGTAGCAGGTAGTCAAAAAGCCTTAATGCTACCTCCTGGATTAGCGATGATTGGGTTAAGTAATGCAGCTGTAGAGAAAATTGGTTCAGGCGTAGATTATTATTTTAATCTTGGAACAGAGATTGGAAAGCAACAAAAAAATACCACAGCATGGACAGCTCCTACGACATTGATTATTGGATTAAATGCAATATTTGATGAGATAGATAAAGAGGGCTTGGATGCATTGTATTCAAAAACAATCGCTAGAGCAAGTGCTACACAAGCTGCTTTAGAGTCTATTGGACTTAATATCTATCCTACTACTCCAGCAAAATCAATGTCTACGGTTATGGATGAGGATGCAGAAGCAATTAGAAAGTTGTTGAAGACAAAGTATGCAGTAAATATGGCAGGTGGTCAAGACCATTTAAAAGGAAAGATTTTCCGTATCAATCAGATGGGGCTTATTCCTGTGAATGAGTCGGTATGGGTTGTAAATGCAATTGAGATGGCGTTGGCTGATTTGGGACGTCGTCCTTTTGATGGAACAGCAAGTAAGACTTTTAACGAAGTTTATTTTAAAGAGAATTAGATGATATTTGAACATGAAATACCCAGTAAAAGCAAACTCTATTTTGGTGAGTGTGCTAAGTTAAAAAGAGAAATAGAAAGTACTTCGGCAGCACTTTTAGATGAAAAAGGTTTTGAAGAGATTGTAACCCCAATTTTTTCTTATCATCAACATGCTTCATTTGAAGATGCAAAGACTTTGTTACAGTTACATGATGAACACAATGACATGGTAACGCTTAGAGCAGATTCTACAGCTGATGTTGTGCGAATTGTAACGAAAAGAATTGGACGGACTACGGACTCTAAAAAATGGTTCTACATTCAGCCAGCTGTTTCATTTCCAACTGAAGAGCAGTACCAAGTCGGTGCAGAGATGTTTGATGGTACTTTTGATGAGGTTGTGAATGATGCAATGGCATTGGTAGAAAAGTTAGAGCTTGATGCTTTGCTTCAAATATCAAATATGCGAATTCCAATGCTTCTTAATGAAAACTATGGAGTGGATTTAGAGTATTTACATGACACAAAAATAGAGAAGATTTTAAATCTTGATTTACCGTGGATTGGTAAATTGGTAAGAATGCATACTTTGAAAGACTTGAATGATTTAGAAGGCATTCCTGCTGACATTCAAACTGAGTTGTTACTCATGAAAGAGATGGCTGAAAAGATAGAGTGCAATGACTTAGTTTTAGCACCCCTCTATTATGCAAAGATGAGATATTATGGTTCGCTTACATTTAGAATGTTCCATGAAAATGAGTTGTTGGTTCGTGGTGGACTGTACCAAATAGATGATGTTAATGCAGCAGGTTTTGCACTGTATACAGATGCCTGTATTAACCAAAAAATGAAAAATATAAAGGCGTAAGATAGTATGAGTTCTAAAGCAGATTTAATTGTAGGATTACAATGGGGTGATGAAGGTAAAGGTAAAATAGTAGATCACATGGCACAAACACATGACTATGTATGTCGTTTTGCTGGTGGACACAATGCTGGACATACCATTGTAATTGGTGATAAAAAGTATGCATTACATCTTATTCCTTCAGGTGTTTTAAATCCAAGTGCTAAAAACATTGTGGGTAACGGAGTTGTTTTATCACCTGTAGATTTCATTAAAGAGATGGTTCAGTTTGACAATTTAGAAGGTAGACTGTTTATTTCAGATAAAGCACACATGTTATTGCCTTATCATGCACTCATTGACCAAGCTAGAGAGCGTTTAAAAGGTGACAAAGCCATTGGTACAACAGGTAAGGGAATTGGACCTGCTTATGGCGACAAGATTGCTCGTGTTGGACATAGAATGGGTGAGTTGCTTGACACTAAGAAACTTTCAACAAAAATTGTTGAGTTTTTCGCACAAAATAAAGCCATTTTTGATGTGATGGAAATAGAACAACCTGTTAAAGCAACATTAAAAAAAGAGCTTGATGACTATGCAAAAGTGTTAGCACCTCATATTGTAGACACCACACAAATGATGTGGAAGATTTTAGATGAAGGTAAAAAAGTACTTTTAGAAGGTGCTCAAGGAACCATGTTAGACATTGACCATGGAACCTACCCTTATGTAACGTCTTCGACAACAGTTTCTGCTGGAGCTTGTTCTGGTTTAGGAATCAACCCTAAAGATTTAGGAAAAGTGACAGGAATTGCAAAAGCTTACTGTACACGTGTAGGAAATGGTCCTTTCCCTTCAGAAGATTTTGGTGCTGAAGGTGATTTGTTACGTAAAAATGGTCATGAGTTTGGAACAACAACAGGTCGTCCAAGAAGATGTGGTTGGTTTGATGCTGTGGCAATGAGACATGCTGTAAGAGTAAACGGTGTTGATCAAGTTTCAC
>CACVAR010000277.1 GCA_902727905.1 uncultured Sulfurovum sp.
TTTAGTTCTTCACCTGAAATATTCTTTACTATTTGTGTTGTACCTTGCTCTGTAATAGAAATATCTTCTAGTACTTCTTCTGCTTGTAGGCTAGCGATAACTGCTACCGATAAGTAAATGACTCTTTTCATCTATAATTGACCTTCTTTGTATAATTGTTTGCAGACAATATATATAAGAACTGTTAATTTAGTGTTAAATAAGTTTTTAATAGAGTAAGATTACTTTCCTGAGTTACATTTTACAGCACCACATTTTCCTGTAGCACATTTTCCTCCACATGGTGGTTTTTCTTCATTTTCTATTTGCATTGATGTTGGTTTATTGACTATGGTGATTGCAGAAAGTGATAGTGTTATAGCTATAAGTAGTACTATACTTGTTAAGATTGTTTTTTTCATTTATAATTTCCTTTTATGTTTTGCCATAAAATAGTACTACCGAATTATTAATTTACTGTTAATCCAACCCTAGCTATGATTCTTTTATGAAAAACAAACTTTTAGTACTTATATTTTTCTACCTTTTAGTATTGCTTATTATTCTCTATGGATTCCTTTCGGAAGATGTTGAGTTGATTGTGCCTTCATTAATGGTATTAGTTATTTTGTTGATATTAGGATTTATAGTAAACACCTATGTTCTGAAAAAAAAGTACCAGATAGACGAAAATGTTTTGCATTTAACAAAAGAGATATTACATGAGTTAGCGATTCCCATTTCCACTATTCAAGCAAACTCATTACTTTTAAGTCGTACATTGAAAGAGGATGAAAAGTCCATGAAGCGTTTAGGGAGAATTGAAGATTCATCTAAGCGTCTCGAAAGGCTTTATGAAGAACTACTTTATAGTATTAAAAAAGAGATACAGACTGTTGAACGAGAAAAGACAGATATTGTAGCACTTATTGAAGAACGAGTTAAAATTATGCGACTATTAAATCGTAATTCATTTGTACTTGAACTAGAAGCACATAGTTTAATGGTTGATAAGATAGGTTTTGAGAAAATGCTAGATAATATTTTAACCAATGCGATGAAATATTCACCCAAAGAGAGTCAGATAGAGCTTAGATTAAAAGATGGACTATTAACCATTCAAGACCATGGGATAGGTATGGATGCTGATGCTTTGAAGAATGTCTATAATAGATATTATCAATCAAGTAATACTAATCGTGGAGAAGGTATTGGACTTGCATTGGTTAGAGCTTATTGTTTGGATGAAAAGATAGAGATTGAGATAGAATCCCAGAAGAATCAAGGGACAGTCGTTAGGCTAAATTTGAGTCAGATTCTTACGGTATAATAAATTAAATATAAAGGGTTTAGAATGAAAAAAAGTATTTTATTAATAATATATATGTTGCTCTTCTTAGCTTGTGAAACAGGTGTAAGGTATGATGATAACGAGACAATTAAAAAAGTGAGTACACAGTCAGCTCAAAGTGGTGTGGGGAATCGTAGTATTGAAGATTTACTTGAGAAAAATGATGAACGAAAAGAAGTTTTTGATGATGATTTACATCCGATAATGGTTGCAAATGATGAACCTAAAATAATTGCTGAGGACATTAAGATTTTTTCTAATGATATTAAAGTGAATGGCTTAGAGGTTAGAAACATAAGAGAAGGAATACATAATGACTATTTACGATTAGTTTTTGACGTTTTTGATTCTTCTAAGCCTGCTTATTCAGTAGGAAAGTATGAAGCTAGTTATAATGCTACAAAGAAATACATAAAAGTTATTTTATATGACTATAAGGGTTTTGCAGCACCCATCCCCTCTTTTCCTTCTTCTTCTATTGTAGAACAGATACATTTTGAGCAGTATCCTAAAGAGAAAGGTTTAAAGTTTCATATTCAATTGCGTAATGAAACTACTGTAAAAGTTTTTGATTTGAAAAGTCCAGCAAGATTAGTTTTTGATATTAATGCTATTTAGATAAGATTTCAAAAAACTAGGATTTATAATGGATAAAATTAGTATATGGCATAACCCAAGATGTTCAAAGTCAAGAGACTCACTTAAACTTCTTCAAGACAAAGAGATAGATGCTGAAGTTGTAAAGTACTTAGATGAGGTTCCAAGTAAGGAAGAGTTAGAAGAGATGCTTAAAATGCTGGGTATGAATTCAGCCAGAGAACTTATGCGAACTAAGGAAGCTGTTTATAAAGAATTAAATTTAAAAGATGAAACATCTGAAATGGCACTTATAGAAGCCATGCTAGCAAATCCAAAACTTATTGAACGACCCATTGTTATTAAAGGTAATAGAGCTGCCATTGGTCGTCCTATTGAAAAAGTTATTGAACTTTTAGGATAATTATTCTAATGAGAACCAGTACTATTGGTTCTTTTCTAAATAAAAATGAAAAAATAATTTTCATAATACCTACTTATAAGCCTCTCATTAGTTTCTTTTTGTTACCATTCGCGACCTAAATTATAGACTAGCTCTGGGTTTAGTGTAATTCTACGTGAAGAATTTTTATATAATTCGCACTGATTATATAAGAGTTGGTTGGATAAAGCTTCTTTTTTTAAGAGGTTGATTCATCCAACCATAAACGCGTATAGGTGCAAAAACACACTATAGGAGTAACCAATGAAGGTTAGACCATCAGTAAAAAAAATGTGTGATGACTGTAAGATTATTAAGCGAAAAGGTATCGTAAGAATTATCTGCAAGAATCCAAAACATAAACAAAGACAAGGATAAGCATGGCACGTATATCAGGTGTTGATTTACCAAAGAAAAAAAGAATGGAGTATGCACTTACTTACATTTTCGGTATAGGTGTACATACTTCAAGAAAAATTCTTGATGCTACAGGTGTTGATTATAACACTAGAGTTTTTGAATTAACAGATGCGCAAGCAGCGTTAATCCGTAACGAAATTCAAGAAAATGTAATGGTGGAAGGTGACCTTCGTAAGAAAGTAACACTTGACATTAAAGCACTTATGGATTTAGGTTCATATAGAGGTCTTAGACATAGACGTGGTCTTCCATGTAGAGGTCAAAAGACTAAAACAAACGCTAGAACTCGTAAGGGTAAAAGAAAAACTGTTGGCGCAGCATAAGCGAGGAATGATTAATGGCTAAGAAAAAAGCAAAAAAGAATATTGCTAAAGGCGTTGTTTACGTAGCAGCTACCTTTAACAATACAGTAATTACAGTTACTGATGAAATGGGAAATGTTCTTGCTTGGAGTTCTGCTGGTGCTTTAGGATTTAAAGGTTCTAAAAAATCAACTCCTTTTGCAGCAACAGAAGCTGTAGCTGATGCAATGACAAAAGCAATGGAACATGGCGTTAAAGAAGTTGGTATCAAAGTACAAGGACCTGGTTCTGGTAGAGATACTGCTGTTAAAGCGATTGGTGCAACAGAAGGAATTAGAGTAGCTTGGTTAAAAGATATTACTCCATTACCTCACAACGGTTGTCGTCCTCCTAAGCAGAGAAGAGTTTAATCACTTAGGTGATTGAATATATTTAATAGAATAATTAAAGGTATTACAAATGGCAAGATATAGAGGTCCAGTTGAAAAACTAGAGCGAAGACTTGGTGTTGATCTCGGCTTAAAAGGTGAGAGAAGACTTGCAGGTAAATCAGCTTTAGAAAAAAGACCATACCCACCAGGGCAACACGGTCAAAGAAGAACAAAGTTAAGTGAATATGGTGAGCAGCTTCAAGAGAAGCAAAAAGCTAAATTCATGTACGGTGTTTCTGAAAAACAATTTAGAGCACTTTTTGCTGAAGCTAAAAGACAAGATGGAAATACAGGGGCAATCCTTATTCAACTTCTTGAGCAAAGACTTGATAATGTAGTTTACAGAATGGGTTTTGCAACTACTAGAAGATTTGCTAGACAACTTACAAACCATGGACACATTCTTGTTGATGGAAAAAGAGTTGATATTCCATCATTTAGAGTTAAACCAGGTCAAAAGATTGAAGTTAAGGAAGCTAGTAAAGCAAATCCACAAGTTGTGAGAGCAATGGAATTAACTAATCAAACAGGTATGGTTGAATGGGTAGATGTTGAAAAAGAGAAATTATTTGGAATGTTTACTAGAATTCCAAACAGAGATGAAATTTCAATTCCAGTAGAAGAGCGTTTAATCGTTGAGCTTTACTCTAAGTAGTAATTAGTAAAAAAGGCAAAGAATGAAAAAAATTAAAGTAGCACCATCACTTCCAGAAAATGTAGAAGTAAATGAATTGGGCGAAAACAGATCTGAAGTTATTGCCTATCCTTTTGAAAGTGGATACGCTATTACTTTGGCACATCCATTAAGAAGACTCATTTTAGGTTCTTCTGTAGGGTATGCACCAATCTCAATGAAAATTGAGGGTGCAGCACATGAGTTTGACTCTGTTCGTGGTATGCATGAAGATGTTGCTGTATTTATCATTAACCTTAAAAATATTCGTTTTAAACTAGCTGATGGTCTTGAAAGATTAGAAGTTTCTTACAGCTTTAATGGGCCTAGAGAAATTACAGCTGCTGATTTAGTTAATGATGATGTTGAAATTGTTAACCCTGATGCTTTTTTAGCAACACTTAACGAAGATGCAGTATTAAACTTTACAGTAGTAATTGCTCAAGGTTTAGGTTATGTACAAAGTGAAGACCTAAGAGATGAAGTTGCAAGTGATAGTATCGCTTTAGATGCTTTTTTTACACCAGTTAAAAAAGCAAACTATGACATTCAAAACGTTTTGGTTGAAGATAACCCTAACTATGAAAAAATTGTCTTTGATATTGAAACAGATGGTCAAGTGACTCCTGTGGATGCGTTTACTAATGCCTTAGAGACAATGTATAAGCAACTTTCAGTATTTAATGGTGTACTTGATGTTGAAATCAACGCTACGCCAATTAAACGTTCTAATGATGACTCTGAAATTAAAGCGTACCTTGAACCTATTGAATCTTTAGGTTTATCGGCACGTTCATTTAATTCTCTTGACAGAGCTGGAATGAAAGTTGTTGGAGAATTAGTTCTTATGACCACAACAGAGATTAAAAACATTAAAAACCTTGGTAAGAAATCATTAGATGAAATTGCTGATTGTTTAGAAACTCTAGGTTATGGTGAAGACTTCGAATTAGCAGACAGTACAAGAGTTAATCTTGTTAAGAAAATTGAGCAGATTAAAGAATAAGCTCTAAATAAAGGAACATACATGAGACATAGACATGGATACCGTAGATTAAGCAGAACTTCTGCACATAGAGCTGCGTTGTTAAAAAATCTCTCTATTGCTCTTATTAAAGCTGGGAAGATTGAAACAACACTTCCAAAAGCAAAAGAGCTTAGTAGATATTTTGAAAAACTTATCAGTAAAGGTTTAAGTGGAGAAAATGCACATAAAGCAGTATTTGCACTTTTACAAGATAAAGAATGTACTAATAAGTTAGTAACAGAGATTTCTCCAGAATATGCTGAGAGAAATGGTGGTTATACTAGAATCATCAAAACACGTATGCGTCGTGGTGATGCAGCGCCAATGGCAATTATCGAACTTGTATAATTGTTTTTAAATTGAGGAACTTTTCCTCAATTTCTTCTTTAAATCAATTCTTTCTTTAAAAACTATAACAACATAAAATTAATTATATATATTTATGCATAATTTATAATTATAAATTATTCTAATATTTAATTTAATTTTAAAATTATCACTCTATAATAAAAATGTCAAGAGAATATATTAAATTTTATTTTTAATATAAAATACAAAGGAGATGACATGAAGGGCATATTTGCAAAGGTAATAACTTTTCTTTTTTATAAGAGTGAAAGAAAGTTACCTGAAATACAAATTCGACTTATGAAACCATAACTCTAATTTGTAGGAAAGATAGTTCTCTTGTAGGAGGGAGAACTATTTTTTAAATTTTAAAAACCTCTTTTTTCTATGAGACTTTTCTTTATGTACAGAGTCTATCCATAATTTATTTATTAAAAAGTAAACAATACTTGAAACACCAAGAGAATAGGGTATTGTACCTATATATAATGGTGTAATAATTTTATCCCAGTTACTTGAGAACCAATCTAAGCTTAATTCAATATTTTCCAAACTAGCATTTCCTAATAAAAAATTACCAGTTTGATACTCTATATAATACATAAATGGCATGGTAATAGGGTTAGAAAGCCAAACCATGGTAATGGCAATAGGTACATTAAATTTTAAAAATGGTGTAATTGCGAGTACAGCTAGCATTTGCATTGGCATTGGTACAAAAGCCCAGAATAAACCAATAAAAACACCTCTTGAGATAGATTTTCTATTAATAGAGAGATATTCACGTGGTATTTTATATTTTTTGATAAATTCTTGTATTTTACCGTTACTTTGTTTTTTTTTAAATATTTTCCGAATCATGATGTATTTTAATCTCTCTAGCATTATATTTTAATGAAAGCTGGGTTAATTTAGTAAGTTCAGAATACTTAGAGTGCTAAAAGTTAGCACAATCGCTTGACAAAGTTTTAAATATAATGTATAACTAGGCTAATAACATAATTAAGGAGAAGCAAGTGCTTCCATTTACTGATGATGAATTAAACCCAATTGTCTCTGATATGATTGAAAAAGCAAGAGTATGGATACAAAAAGATGGTGGAGATATAAAGTTAATTGACATAAAAAACGGTAAAGTTTTTGTACAATTACAAGGAGCTTGTGTTGGATGTGGCTCATCAGGGTCAACCATTAAGTTTGGAATAGAAAAAGAGATGAAAACCATGATTCATCCAGAGATTACTGTGACCAATGTACCTCATGGTATGGAAGATAAGTTAGAAGAACTAGGTCAATAGATGGCAAAGGTAAGTCTTAATACATTATTAACAAGAGCTGAAGAACAATTTACTTCAGGGAAGTATGAAAATGCATTAAGAACCTATGGTTTACTTTTGAAGGAATATCCTACGGATTCTGATGCTCAGATTGGTGTATATTTATGTGATATTGGTTTAGAAAGTGCTGATGAAGCACAAGCTTTATTTGATTATTACCAAATTATTAAAAACGAACAAGATGATGCCCGTGAAGTAATGGTTAATTTATTAGCAACTTTAGATGTAAGTCAAGGACAAGTTGCTGAAATATTAAATACCAATGAAGATAAAGCAGAATATAAAGATGGTATCGGTTACGAAGACTTTTTAAAGTTTATAGATGAGCGTGGAGATTTTAAAAGAGCTTTTGAAGACATAATGTTTTCGACACGTGTTATTTTAAAAAGTAAAGAAGAGTATATTCTTTTTGTTACAGTACTTATAGAAAAAGGTCAAATAGAACTAGCAACACAGTTTTTAGATTCTTTAACCAATAGTTTTGCGAATGACCAAGAAATTTATGCTTTATATACTAAATTAGAAGCATATCAAAAACGAAATATTAAATAAGTACCTAAGAAAAATAATTTTAAAAAGAACACTTTATGATAATAGACTACATGATAGGTACTTATAAGTATCTAACAGATGATACTACAGCAATTAATGGGGAAACAAAGTTTCTACTAACAGCTCAAAATAAAAAATACTTTGATAATTTAAAAGAACAACCCAAATATATTACACCTGTTGAACTCATTGAGTTTTGGGATTTAAAAAATTTAAAAGTTGTTGGAGTGACTGGAACCAATGGTAAAACCACAGTGACGGCTGCTATTTATTCATTTCTTTTAGATTTAGGAGAAAAGCCAGCCTTACTTGGAACAAGAGGTTTCTTTGTTAATGAAGAACGCATAGAAGAAAAATCTATGACGACACCTTCTATTTTACATATTTTAGCTGCGATGAAAATAGCTAAAGAGAAAGGTGGAAACTACTTCATAATGGAAGTAAGTTCTCATGCTATTGATCAAAAACGTATTGAGGGACTAGAATTTGCTCTCAAGGTACACACAAATGTTACTTCTGACCATCTTGATTATCATGGGACAGTTGAAGAGTATCGACGTGTTAAGAGTTTATTTTTTGCTGATGAGTCTCCAAAGTTATTGAATAAAGATGATATTAAAAACATTACTTATAATCCTATTGCTGCACAAAGTTATGGTGTGGATGAGCCAGCTACTTTCAAAGTACAGGCATTTTCACTGCAACATGGAATTACGGCTGGGATTAAACATTTAAGTACAGAAGCTACGTTCCATTCACCTATGGTTGGTTTGTTTAATCTATTTAATCTTATGGCTGCTATTGGGGCATGTACAATGTTAACGGGTAGAAATGTTATGGAGATTTGTGAAGTAGTTGATAATTTTGCAGGTGTGGCAGGTCGGATGGAAGTAATTTCAAGAGATCCGTTGGTTATTGTTGATTTTGCACATACAGATGATGGTATGATTCAAGTACTTGATAGTATGAAAGACAGAGAAATATCAGTTGTTTTTGGTGCAGGTGGAGATAGGGACAGAACGAAAAGACCTCGTATGGGAGCTGTTGCTTCTAAATTTGCTAAAAAAGTTTATGTTACGTCAGATAATCCAAGGTCTGAAGCTCCAGAAGAGATATTAAAAGATATTTTATCTGGTATTAAAGATCAAACACACACTCGAGCTATGGTAGATAGAGCTTTTGCTATTCAAGAAGCATTAAAAGAGTTGGAACAAGACGAAGTATTAATGATTCTTGGTAAGGGCGATGAAGATACAATGGAGATTAATGGAGAAAAGTTCTATTTTGATGATAGAGAAATTGTAAGAGCTTTATTAGAAGCAATAGACAATTAATTGTCTATTGTATAAATTATTTCTGTTTTATTTTTTTTCGTTTGTATTTCATCTATAATAAGACTTTCTATGGAAAGTTTCATAAATTCCTCTAAGTTATTAATGTTGTTTTTGGCAATTTCATGTAAAACAATCCCACGATAAGCTTTTGCCCAATGACTTACTACTTTTCCATCTTTTATAAACTTTAATGTGGTGTAGGACCTAGTAGGTTTATAAAACTTATCATAGAAACTAGCACGTAAATCTAAAATATCTTCATTGCTTAAGTATTCCTCCATTAAGTAACTTTGTTCTTTATAGAATTTCTCAGGCTTTAAGTCTCCTATGGCTGCACCTTGTTTAAGTCGATACTCTGGAATCATATCATCGGCACGTAAGAAACCAAAAAGATTAGAACATAATATGACATTATTGTCTATGTAATCTTTTTCATTCTTAGTTAATGAACTATAATTTAAATAGTCAAAAGCAACACCAGTATAACGCTCTATGGCTTTCATTGTAAGTTCATGAATAATATCTTTATTATGGTAAATAATATCAGCTTCTTTTTTAAGACCAAACATTTTTGAGAGTTCATCAAAATTATTTTTTTGTAAAATATTAGTATATTTATGCAAAAGTATTTTTCTTGTAGGTGTAAGTTCTGAAAAAAGTAGATTTTCTAAAGAAAAATTTTCACAGCCTCCATGAGTTTTTGTTTCACTGGGTGCAAGAAGAATTTTCATGTTAAGACCTTGTTTTTTAGTCATTATATCAAATTTAAAAAAAATAACATTAAATTGTAATAAACTCTTGACATAGAAAAAAATTTTGTCTATAATTCTGCTCCATTTGAAGATTTACTTTCAAATGAATGGTGCTGATGTAGCTCAGTTGGCTAGAGCAGCTGATTTGTAATCAGCAGGTCGGGGGTTCGAGTCCCTTCATCAGCTCCATTAAAATTTTATCAGTGTTTGACCAGAAATATAAAAATATGGTGAGTTACTCAAGTGGCCAACGAGGGCGGATTGTAAATCCGCTGACTACGTCTTCGAAGGTTCGAATCCTTCACTCACCACCATTTATATATTTGATATAGATGCGGGAATAGCTCAGTGGCTAGAGCCCCTGCCTTCCAAGCAGGATGTCGCGAGTTCGAATCTCGTTTCCCGCTCCAATTATCAAAGCAATCTGGGAGCTGATGTGAAATTTTTATTACTACTTTCACATTATCAATCAAAAAGCAAACACTTATAGTATTTATAGACAAAAATAATGTCAATTAATTACGCCCATATGGCTCAGGGGTAGAGCACTTCCTTGGTAAGGAAGAGGTCGTGAGTTCAAGTCTCACTATGGGCCCCAGAAGAAATATGGACAAAAGTGTTGTAAAATATAACTATTTTTACGATAGTTCTGTCCATATTGTGCTATTTAAAGCAATATAAAAAACTTTTTGATATAATGTCGAAAATTTTAAAAACTAAACTTAGGAGACCTCAGATGGCTAAAGAAAAATTTGAACGAACCAAACCCCATGTTAACATTGGAACAATTGGTCACGTTGATCACGGTAAAACTACATTAACAGCTGCAATTACAGCTGTATTAGCATTAAAGAATGATTCAGAATTAATGGATTATGATGCAATTGATAATGCTCCAGAAGAGAGAGAAAGAGGAATTACAATTGCTACTTCTCACGTTGAGTATGAAACTGAAACTAGACACTATGCTCACGTAGATTGTCCAGGTCACGCCGATTACGTTAAAAACATGATTACCGGTGCTGCTCAAATGGATGGTGCTATTCTTGTTATTGCTTCAACTGATGGACCAATGGCTCAAACTAGAGAGCATATCCTTCTTTCTAAGCAAGTTGGTGTACCTTACATCGTAATTTTCTTAAATAAAGAAGATCAACTTGATGATGAAGATAAAGAAGAAATGTTAGAGCTTGTAGAAATGGAAGTGAGAGAACTTCTTTCTGAGTACGATTTCCCAGGTGATGATACACCAATCGTTGCAGGTTCTGCATACCAAGCACTTGAAGAAGCTAAAGCTGGAACAGCTGCTGAATGGTCAGAAAAAATTTATGAGCTTATGGATGCTGTAGATGCATATATTCCTGAGCCAGTAAGAGAAACTGATAAAGATTTCTTAATGCCTATCGAAGATATTTTTACTATTCAAGGTCGTGGTACTGTTGTAACTGGTAAAATTGACAGAGGTACTGTATGTGTTGGTAATGAAGTTGAAATTGTTGGTATTAAAGATAACCAATCTACAACTGTTACTGGTGTTGAAATGTTCCGTAAAGAAATGGATTGTGGTCAAGCTGGAGACAACTGTGGTGTTCTTATCAGAGGTATTGATAAAGATGCAGTTGAAAGAGGTATGGTTCTTTGTAAGCCAGGTTCAATTACTCCTCACTCTAAGTTTACAGCTGAAGTATATATTCTTAAAAAAGAAGAGGGTGGTAGACACACTCCATTCTTTAACAACTATAGACCACAGTTCTACGTAAGAACAACAGATGTTACTGGTTCAATCTCTCTTGCAGAAGGTGTAGAGATGGTTATGCCTGGTGATAATGTTACTATTACTGTTGAATTAATTGCACCGGTTGCTCTTGAGCAAGGTACTAAGTTTGCTATCCGTGAAGGTGGTAGAACTGTTGGTGCTGGTGTTGTTGCTGAAATTATTGTATAAGCACCATTATAGGAGAGTTTAACTCTCTTATAATATTCTTTAGGAGAAACTAATGAGAGAAACAATTCACTTAGGTTGTGAAAAGTGTACAAGACGTAACTATCACACTACTAAGAATAAAAGAAACACTGCTGAAAAACTTGCTATTAAAAAGTATTGTAAATGGTGTAAATGTCATACGACACATAAAGAAATGAAACTATAATAAGTTTTTTCTTTTACTTTTTTTAGAAAGATATTTATATCTTTCTTCATTCTTAGGCCAATAGCTCAGTTGGTAGAGCACTGGTCTCCAAAACCAGGTGCCGGGGGTTCGAGTCCCTCTTGGCCTGCCACAAATAATGGTAAATACAAAAGGTAAATATAATGGGAAAATTAACAACATATTTTGCACACGTCAAAGAAGAGATTCAAAAAGTTATCTTTCCAACAAAAACACAAATAAGACAAGCATTTTTTGCAGTTTTTATCGTGGTAACAGTAATATCAATTTTTTTAGCACTTGTTGATTGGTTAATGTCATCAATAGTAACTTCAGTAGTAGGTTAAGATGTCATTTCAATGGTATGCAATACAAGTTTATTCAGGATCTGAACAAGCTGTTAAAAAAGGGATTGAACTTCTAGCTGTTGAAAACGGTATTGAAGATCAAGTTGAAAAAATTATTGTTCCTACAGAAGAAGTTATTGAAGTTAAAAATGGAGAGAAAAAAATTACAGAACGTGTACTTTATTCTGGATATGTTTTCGCTCAAGTTAACCTCGATACAGCACTATGGCACAAAGTTCAATCTTTACCACGTGTTTCTCGTTTTATTGGAGAAGGTAAAACAGCTACACCACTTTCAAGTGCTGATATTAAAGTAATTTTGGACAAAATGGAGAAAAAAGAAGCTCCTCGACCTAAAGTAGACTTTGAGAATGGTGAGATGGTTCGTATTGTAGATGGTCCATTCTCAAACTTTACAGGTATGGTTGAAGAGTATGATCTTGACCATGGAAAATTAAAATTAAATGTTTCAATTTTTGGTAGAAATACTCCAGTAGAAATTCTTTATACACAAGTAGAAAAAATAATATAAATATATACGAGGGAATAAGATGAAAATCTTATTCCCTTTTTTTGTATAAAAGTTTAATTAATAAAAAAATGTTTTTATTAGTCAAGTTTTTATTTAATACTAAATAAACTACTATTTAATCTAAGGAGATAATGATGGCAAAAAAAGTAACTGAAAAGTTCAAAATGATGATTCCTGCTGGATCAGCTAACCCATCACCACCAGTTGGACCAGCACTTGGTCAACGTGGTGTTAACATTATGGAGTTTTGTAAAGCATTTAACGAAAGAACTAAAGATAAAATGGGGTTCAAAATTCCTGTTGAAGTAACAGTTTATGCTGATAGATCTTTCACATTTGAAACTAAGCAGCCACCTGCATCGGAGCTTATTATGAAAGCTGCAGGTATTAAAAAAGGTACAGACAACCCTATTACTAATAAAGTTGGGACACTGACAGCAGCTCAAATTGATGAGATTGTTGAAA
Source organism: uncultured Sulfurovum sp. (assembly GCA_902727905.1). GTDB lineage: Bacteria > Campylobacterota > Campylobacteria > Campylobacterales > Sulfurovaceae > UBA1140. Next base: position 13,016 of record CACVAR010000277.1, read on the forward strand.
AGAAGATTTCTGACTTAAACACAGATGACAAAGAGATGGCAGCAAAAATTATTGCTGGTACCTGTCGTTCAATGGGTGTTGATATCGCTGGTTAATTCGATTAAATCGAATTCAGTTAATGGTCGATAATCGACCTTATACCACTGAAAAAGTGGGAGATTTATATCGTGGAGAAATTCAATGAAAAAAGTAAATAAAAAAAGAGCAGCACTTTTAGAAAAAGTTGATGCTGAAAAAAATTATTCTGTTGCAGAAGCAACAGCATTATTAGGTGAATTAAAATCAGCTAAATTTGATGAGACTGTAGAGATAGCATTAAACTTAAATGTTGATCCAAGACATGCTGATCAAATGATTAGAGGTTCAGTTGTACTTCCAAATGGTACAGGTAAAGTAGTTAGAGTTGCAGTTTTTGCTAAAGATGAGAAAGCAGATGAAGCAAAAGCAGCAGGTGCAGATATCGTTGGTTCAGATGAGCTTATTGAAGCAATTCAAGCTGGAAACATTGACTTTGATACTGTAATTGCAACACCTAACATGATGGGAACACTTGGAAAAGTAGCAAGAGTACTTGGACCAAAAGGTTTAATGCCTAACCCTAAAACTGGAACAGTAACTATGGATCTTACTAAGGCTGTTACAGAAGCTAAGGGTGGTAAAGTTAACTTTAGAGTAGACAAAAAAGGTAATATCCATGCAGGTATTGGAAAAGTATCTTTTGGTGCTGCTAAAATTGAAGAGAATTTAAGAGTTATTTTAGAAACAGTTAATAAAGCTAAACCAGCTTCTGCTAAAGGTAGATATATTCTTAATGGTGCATTATCATTGACTATGAGTCCATCTGTGACACTAGACACAGCTGAACTTTTAGAAATTAAAGCATAGTAAAGAGCTTAAAGCTTAGGGTACAAATTTTTATTTGTACCTTTTCCTTTATGCTTAGCATAAGTAATCTAGACTAAAGATAATAGGGGCGAAAGCTTAATAGAAAACTTTGAAAAAAGTTTGTTGGGTAAAACCACCCTTTTAGAGGTCGAAAGGAGAACAAATGACTAGAACTGAAAAAGAAGCTATTGTAAATGAATTATCAACTGCTTTTGCTGATCAGGGTGCTGTAATCGTATGTGATTATAAAGGTATGACTGTTGAAGCATTAGAGGGTGTTAGAAAACTAGCTAAAGAGAATGATGTACAAGTACGTGTTATTAAAAACACTCTTGCAGGAATCGCACTTAAAAATGCAAACTGTGAAGAGATGGAATTAGTAGACACAAATGTATTTATCTGGGGTGAAGATCAGATTGCTACTTGTAAAGTAGCTGATAAATCTGCTACTGAAAACACAGATCACTTCTCAATCAAGTCTGGAGTAATTGAGTCTAAAGTTGCTGATATCGCTACGATTAATGCTATGGCTAAACTTCCAGGTAGAGATGAACTTCTTGGTATGTTACTTAATGTATGGAATGCACCAGTGCAAAACTTTACCATTGGTATGAGCGCTCTTGCTACTAAACTAGAAGAGGAACAGGCTTAATAAATAACAAGAGTTTGTTATTTATGACTGTGACGCGTAGATTGAATGTGATGATATTAAAATCATTAAAAAATATATAATTTTAAGGAATTAAAAATGGCAACAACTAAAGAAGATGTTTTAGAGTTTATCTCAAACATGTCAGTACTTGAGCTTTCTGAGCTTGTAAAAGAATTTGAAGAAAAATTTGGTGTATCTGCACAAGCTACTGTAGTAGCTGGTGGTGGTGATGCAGGTGCAGCAGCAGCTGAAGAACAAACAGAGTTTGATGTAGTTCTTACAGATGCAGGTGCTAAGAAAATTAATGCAATTAAAGTTGTAAGAGCTATTACAGGTCTTGGACTTAAAGAAGCAAAAGCAGCAGTTGAAGAAGTACCAACAACGCTTAAAGAGGGTGCATCTAAAGAAGAAGCTGAAGAAATTAAAAAGCAAATTGAAGAAGCTGGTGCAGCTTGTGAGCTTAAATAAGTCAATTTTGACTTATCTGTTTCAAGTGAAAAAATTCACTTGAAACACCAAAAAATATTTAGACCCTTTCTTCTACTGCATTAGTAACAGTAGATTATATTTCCTTGCATAGCATTAGTAACTGTGCAATATCAATAGATTTAAATTTTATATTTTGATAGATATATCGACAAACTATTGCGCAATAGTTTTTTTGTATATCTATACATTAATCAATTAACATAAACATACTAATATAAGGTTCGCCCATGTTAAATACTTTACATTCTGGAAATAGACTGAGAGTTGACTTTTCAAAAACCCCTCGACAGATTGCTGTTCCTAATTTGCTTCAACTACAACAAAAATCATATGATGACTTCTTAATGATTAGTTCTAAGAACAGAACTGAGTCAACTATTGAAAAAGTTTTTCGTTCAGTTTTTCCATTACATGATCATCAAAATAGACTTTCATTAGAATATAAAGGTTCAGATATTGTTCAACCTAAATATACTATTAGAGAGTGTATGGAACGTGGATTAACTTACTCTGTATCATTAAAAATGAATATTGCTTTAACCATTTGGAATAGAGATGAGAAGACTGGTGAAAAATTAGATCCAAAAGAGATTAAAGAACAAGCTGTTTATGTTAGAGATATTCCTTTAATGACGGATAGAACTTCATTTATTATTAATGGTGTTGAGAGAGTTGTTGTAAACCAACTTCACAGATCACCAGGTGTTATTTTTAAAGAAGAAGAAGCAACTACGGTAGCTAATAAACTTATTTACTCTGCTCAAATTATTCCAGATCGTGGGTCATGGTTATATTTTGAATATGATGCAAAAGATATTTTATACGCAAGAATTAATAAAAGAAGAAAAATTCCAGTAACCATTTTATTTAGAGCGCTTGATTACTCTAAAGAAGATATTATGAAACTATTTTATGCTTCTAAAGAAGTTTTTGTTAAAGATAACCGTTTTGTAACAAAATTTTCTGTTGAAGATTTTGCTGCACGTGCACCTTATGAAGTTCGTGACTTAGATGGTAATATTGTTATTGCTGCAGCAAAAAGATTAACTAAGAAAAAAGCTCAAAAACTTATTGATGATGGTTTAGAATGGGTAGAGTATCCAATGGATGTTCTTGTTGAAAGACATTTAGCTAAACCAGTCGTTGATCAAGAGAGTGGTGAAGTTCTTTTTGATGTTGTAACAGGAATGGATGAACTTAAACTTAAAAAGCTTATTGATGCTGGTGTTGAATCTTTTCATATTGCTGATGATTTGGCTGAGGGTGCTGATAATTCAATTATTAAATCATTTATTGCTGATCAAGAGTCATTAAGATTATTAAAGCAGACAGAAGAGATTGAAGATGAGAATGCTTTAGCTGTTATTCGTATTTATAAAGTAATGAGACCAGGTGAGCCTGTTACTGCTGAAGCTGCGAAGAACTTTTTAAGACAACTTTTCTTTGATCCAGAGCGTTATGATTTAACCAAAGTTGGTAGAATGAAAATGAACCATAAGTTAGGTCTTGATATTCCTGATTACGTAACTGTAATGACAGCTGAAGATATTATAAATACGGTTAGATACCTTTCAAAAGTTAAGAATGGTTCAGGTCATATTGATGATAGAGATCACTTAGGTAACAGAAGAATTAGAGCGATTGGTGAGCTTCTTGGTAATGAGCTTTACAATGGTCTTACTAAAATGCAAAAAGCCATTAGAGATAAGATGACAACAATTTCAGGTCAACTTGATGAGCTTATGCCTCATGATCTTGTTAACTCCAAGATGATTACGAACACTATTTTAGAGTTCTTCTCATCTGGTCAGTTATCACAGTTTATGGATCAAACGAATCCACTTTCAGAAGTAACGCATAAAAGAAGACTTTCTGCTCTAGGTGAGGGGGGTCTTGTTAAAGAGCGTGCTGGTTTTGAAGTTCGGGATGTTCACCCAACGCATTATGGTCGTATTTGTCCTATTGAAACGCCAGAGGGGCAAAACATTGGTCTTATTAATACACTTGCTACTTATGCAAAAGTTAATGACCTTGGATTTATTGAAGCACCATACAATAAAGTTGTAGATGGTGTTATTATGGATGAAATTGTTTATTTAACAGCGACACAAGAAGAAGATTTGGTAATTGCACCTGCATCAACTAAAATTATTGACAGAAAAATTGTTGATGACCTTATTGAAACACGATGTAATGGTGAAATTTTATTAAATGAGACAGCTAAAGTTACTTTGATTGATATTGCACCATTAATGGTATCTGGTTCAGCTGCAGCACTTATTCCATTCTTAGAACATGATGATGCGAACCGTGCGCTTATGGGATCAAACATGCAACGTCAAGCAGTGCCTTTACTTAAAACTGATGCACCCGTTGTTGGTACAGGGATGGAAGCGATTGTTTCTCGTGATGCATGGGAATCAGTAAAAGCTAAACGTTCTGGTAGAATTGAAAAAGTTGACTCTAAAAATATTTATATTTTAGGTGAAGATGACGGAGGCGTATACATTGACCATTACCCAATGGAAAAAAATATGCGTACCAACCAAAACACGACTTTTACTCAGTCACCTACGGCTAAAGTTGGGCAAGTGATTCAAGCTGGTCAAGTTATTGCTGATGGTCCAAACATGGATATGGGTGAGCTTGCTATTGGTAAAAATATGCGTGTTGCCTTTATGCCTTGGTATGGATACAACTATGAGGATGCGATTATTATCTCTGAGAAGATTCTAAGAGAAGATACCTTTACTTCAGTACATACGTACGAAGTAGAAGTTGAAGCCAGAGAACTTAAGCATGGTACAGAAGAAATCACACGTGATATTCAAAATATCCGTGAAGATGAGCTTTCTCATTTAGATGATTCTGGTATTGTTAAGTTAGGAACAACGGTTAAACCTGGAATGATTCTTGTTGGTAAAGTTTCTCCAAAAGGTGAAATTAAACCTACACCAGAAGAGCGTTTACTTAGAGCAATCTTTGGAGACAAAGCTGGTCACGTTGTTAACAAATCTCTTTACTGTAAAGCATCTATGGAAGGTGTTGTTGTTGACATTAAAGTTTTCATCAAAAAAGGTCAAGAGAAAGATGAAAGAGCCATTCAATCTTATGAAGAAGAGAAAGCCGTTCTTGATGCTGAGCATCATGACAAACTTTTAATGATTGATAAAGAAGAGCTTCTTAGAATTGCTGCGCTTCTTTCACAGGCATCATTAAGTTCAGATGTTACGGTTGCTGAAGTAGATTACAAAGCTGGAGATTCAATTCCAGCAGAAGTTATTTTAGAAGTAAACCGTTTTGCACTTAAGTCAGTAGTTGGTTCTTATGATTCATCTATTGAGTCTGAGTATAACTCAACAAAGAATTATTTCCAAAGACAGAAGAAAAAACTTAAAGATGCGCATGAAGAGAAGTTAAATATCTTAGAAAAAGATGACATTTTACCAAATGGGGTAACTAAACTTGTAAAAGTTTACATTGCTACAAAACGTAAGTTAAAAGTTGGTGATAAAATGGCTGGACGTCATGGAAACAAAGGTATTGTTTCTAACATTGTTCCAGAGATTGACATGCCTTACACAAAAGAAGGTAAAACGGTTGATATTATCTTGAACCCACTAGGGGTACCTTCTCGTATGAACATTGGACAGATTCTGGAAGTACACTTAGGAATGATTGCTAAAAACCTAGGTGAGCAAATTCAAGATATGTTTGATGATCATAAAGAGACAATGGTTACTGATCTTAGAGCAAAAATGGCTGAGATTGCAGACGTTGCTAAGCTTATGAACGCAAAAGAGACTTTAGCAAAACTTTCTGATGATGAGTTATTGGCTTATGCTAGAGACTGGGCAAATGGTGTTAAGTTTGGTGCAGCTGTATTTGAAGGTACGAATGAAGAAGAGTTTAACAAGTTATTTGCGTTAGCAAAAATGGATGCTGATGGTAAAACTGAACTCTATGATGGTAAGACGGGTGAGAAGATGATTGAGCGTGTAAACGTTGGTTATATGTACATGTTAAAACTTCACCACCTTGTTGATGAAAAAGTTCACGCACGTTCTACTGGACCTTACTCACTTGTAACGCAACAGCCAGTTGGTGGTAAAGCACTCTTTGGTGGTCAGAGATTTGGAGAAATGGAAGTATGGGCTTTAGAGGCTTACGGTGCTTCACATATTCTTAAAGAGATGTTAACCATTAAGTCAGATGATGTTGATGGTCGTACAAGAGCTTATAGAGCTATTACAAAAGGTGAGAGCGTACCAGAGTCAGGTGTACCTGAAACGATGTTCGTACTTACAAAAGAGCTTCAAGCACTTGGTCTTGATGTAGATTTATATGAAAAAAATAAAGAGGTAGAAGCATAATGAGTGACTTTTTAGAGAATTTAAGCCCTATTGATTTAACAAAAGAAGAGCGTCCAAAAGACATTATGGCAATGCAACTTAAAGTTGCTAGCCCAGAGAAAGTAATGTCATGGTCATATGGTGAAGTAAAAAAACCAGAAACTATTAATTACCGTACTTTAAAACCAGAGAGAGATGG
>CACVAR010000278.1:0-1341 GCA_902727905.1 uncultured Sulfurovum sp.
TACTTCAAGAAGTGAAAGAACAATTTGGTTATAAAATTTTGACAGATGTTCATGACTATACACAGCCAGCGAGTGCTGCTGAAGTAGCAGATGTACTTCAAATACCTGCTTTTTTATGTCGTCAAACTGATTTACTCGTAGCCTGTGCAAAAACAGCTGCTACGGTCAATATTAAAAAAGGACAATTTTTAGCACCTGAGGCAATGGAACACTCTGTAAAAAAAGTACTTAAAACACGTAGGTTTGAGGGTGATGCTTCTTATGAAAATGCAGAAAAATATAATGTTTGGTTAACAGAACGTGGTTCTTCTTTTGGTTACGGAAACCTAGTAGTAGACATGAGAGGTTTAAAAACGATGAGAGAGTTTGCCCCTGTGATTTTTGATGCAACACATTCTGTACAAAGTCCAGCATCGGGAGGAGCAACTTCTGGTGGTGACTCTTCTATGGTTCCTTATCTTTCACGTGCAGCAGCAGCTGTTGGTGTGGATGGCTTTTTCTTTGAAACACATTTTGACCCAAGTATAGCATTGAGCGATGGACCAAATATGATAGAATTGAAAAAATTAGACGTGCTAATGAAACAAATTGAAGCGATTCAAACAATTGTAGAGTAAGGGATGGTGTGACCTTGACACAAAAAAGATTACATTGGTTATAATAATTGAAATTTAAAAGAGACAAAGGAAGTAAATGGTAACGATAGAAGGTAACTTACAAGTAGACAAGAGTAAAAAGGTAGCAATAATTAATGCGAGATTCAATCATTTTATTACAGATAGATTAGTAGAAGGTGCGCAGGATGTGTACGCTAGACATGGTGGAAATGTAGATGATTTAGATTTAATTTTGGTACCTGGTGCTTTTGAAGTTCCATTTGCACTAGATAAAGCTTTAGCTTCTGGTAAATATGATGCCGTATGTTGTTTAGGGGCAGTTATTCGTGGTGCAACACCTCACTTTGACTATGTGTCAGCAGAGGCAACAAAAGGGGTGGCTTCAGCAACCATGAAACATGGTAAGCCAGCAACATTTGGTGTTTTAACAGTAGACAGTATTGAGCAAGCAATTGAGCGTGCTGGTACAAAAGCTGGTAACAAAGGTGGAGAAGCAATGGCTGGTCTTATTGAGCTTATGAATTTATATACGGCTTTAGAGGCGTAAATAGTTTATGTATGTCATAGGTTCGATTTTATCGAACCTACGGTATTTTGAATATATATAAAAGTTCAAAGTTTGAATTTTCATATACATTTTAAAAATGTAAAAAGGTAAGAATAAAATATGGCAACAAGACATCAAGCAAGAACAGCAGTAGTAGGACTTTTATACGCATATGAT